>NZ_QKLC01000032.1:0-13452 GCF_003224385.1 Curtobacterium sp. MCPF17_003
AGCCGGCACCGCGCCTCCCGTCCGTTTCTCCGCCCTGTCCAGATCCGAGCTTGCGCAGGCATACCGCGTATGTGCATACTCAGTATGGCCATGGTGGCCCGAGACAGGGGAAGTGTCATGAGCGTTCGGATGGGCGTACTCGCGCTGCTGGTGGGGGGACCCGGTTACGGCTACCAGCTGCGGGGGGAGTTCGAGCACCGCACCGGCGGCAGCTGGCCCCTGAACATCGGCCAGGTCTACACGACCCTGGACCGCCTGGAGCGCGACGGCCTGGTCGCCCGCGGTGACGCCGACGGCGACGGACACGTCGTCTACACGGCGACCGACGCGGGTCGCGCAGAGGTGGCGCGCTGGTTCAGCGAGCCCGTGCCGGCCAAGCGGGGTCGCGACGAGCTGGCGATCAAGTTCGCCCTCGCGGTGACCGTGCCCGGGGTCGACGTCGCCCGCCTGGTGCAGGTGCAGCGCGGTGCCGCGATCCGGAACCTGCAGGACCTGACGCGGCTCAAGCGCACGACCGATCCGGCGGCGGAGCTGGCGTGGTCGCTCGTGCTCGAGTCGATGGTGTTCCAGGCCGAGGCCGAGGTGCGGTGGCTCGACCACGTGGAGTCGAGCGTCGCCCGGTACCGGCCGGACGAGCACCCGGCGACGCCTGCCAGTGCCGACGGTGCTGCTGACGCTGACGCCGCTGCTGCGCGGAGCGCACGGTGACCGCCGCACCGCTCCTGCAGCTCGACGCCGTGAGCGTGCACTACGGCTCCGGCGCGAAGGCCGTCACCGCCCTGGCCGGCATCGACCTGCGGGTCGAGGGCGGCGAGATGGTGGCCGTGATGGGCACCTCGGGGTCGGGCAAGTCGACGCTGCTCGCCTGCGCCGGCACCCTGCTGCCGCCGACGAGCGGTGAGGTCCTGATCGACGGCTCCTTCGTGTCCGACCGTCCCGCCAAGGAGCTCGCAGCGCTGCGCCGCCGACTCATCGGGTTCGTGTTCCAGGACTTCAACCTGATCCCCTCGCTGACCGCGGTCGAGAACGTGGCACTGCCGCTCGAGCTCGACGGGTGGAAGGCCTCGCAGGCCCGCCGCGCCGCGGAGCTCGCGCTGGACAACGTCGAGCTGTCGCACCGCGCCGACGCCTACCCGGACGACCTGTCCGGCGGCCAGCAGCAGCGCGTCGCGATCGCCCGCGGCGTGGTCGGGGAGCGTCGACTCGTGCTCGCCGACGAGCCGACCGGAGCCCTCGACTCGCAGACCGGCGAGGTCGTGCTCCGCATGCTCCGTCGGCACGTCGACGCCGGAGCCGGCGCCCTCCTGGTGACCCACGATGCCCGGCACGCGGCCTGGGCGGACCGGATCGTGTTCCTGCGCGACGGTCGGGTGGTCGACGAGACCGTGTACTCGGGCGTCGAGGCGGCGCTGTCGGACCGGACCGCCTCGTGAGCGGGGGTCGGCGTGCCGGGACCGGCCGGACGCCGTTCGCCCTCCGACCGGCGCTCCGTCTGGGGCGTCGGCTGGCGTTCGCGAAAGCGGGCCGCGCGGCACTGATCATCGCGCTCATCGGGATCCCCACCGCCGGGTTCGCCGCCGTCGCCGTCGTGGTGCAGTCGACGCAGGCCACTGCCGCCGAGCGGCTCGACTACGACCTCGGCCACGCATCGGCGCAGATGCGGGTCTCCGGCCCGGACCTGCCCGGCATGGTGCAGGACCCGGTGCAGTGGGAGTTCACCGACTCGAAGCGGAACAGCCCCGTCACGGAGTCGGACGAGGACTCACCGTTCACGAACGTCCTGGCCCACGTGCCCGACGGCGCCCTGTCGATCCCGGTCGGCAGCACGCCCGTCGTGGTGCAGGGTGCGCACGGCCCCGTCGGACTGACCGCCGTGGAGGGCAGTGTCTGGGACCCGTCGCTCGAGGGCCACTGGCACGTGCTCGACGGTTCCGCGCCGACCACGCGCAGTGGCCTCATGGTCACGCCGGCCACGCTCGAACGCCTCGGGGCGCGGATCGGCGACACGGTGGACCTGACCGACCCGGTCACCAAGCGCTTCACGATCACCGGGACCATGACCGACCTGGGGACGGACCCGGGGTCGCAGGGGGTGTTCCTGCCCTGGGGCACGACGCTCTCGACGACCGACACCACCGACGACGTCGGGCTCACCGACGTCACCGTGTACCTGCCGTCGGACGCCCCGACGTGGTCGGAGATCCGGCAGCTCAACGCGCACGGCATCATCGTGCAGTCGCGTCCGGTCGTGCTCGACCCGCCGGACGCCCGGCTCCCCGGTGGGCAGATGAGCTCGACACTCGGCTGGTACATCGGGGCGATGGGGTTGCTCGGCGTCTTCGCGATGTTCGAGGTCGCCCTGCTCGCCGGGGCCGCGTTCCTGGTCGGCACCCGTGCGGACACCCGCTCGTACGCCATCGTCACGAGCGTCGGCGGCGACAAGCGGTTCGTCCGCACGATCGTCGCCGGGTCGGGCCTGGTGCTCGGGCTCGTCGGCGCGGTCCTCGGGGTCGCCGCCGGCACCGGGATCGGCGTGCTCGCGTTCCGGCTGATCGACAACGGGAACGTGGTGTCCTTCCCCGGGTTGCACGTGCCGCCGCTCCTGCTGCTGTCGATCGCCGCAGCCGGGGTGCTCGCCGGACTCGTCTCCGCGCTCGTCGCCGCACGGTCGGCCACCCGGATCAACGTGCTCGCGGCACTGCGGGGCTCGCTCCGTCCGGTGCCCGTCAGCCGTCCGGCCCGCCGTCGTCGGCGCATCTGGGGTCCGCTGCTCGTGGTCCTCGGCGCCGTGATGACGTTGGCATGCGGTGTCGGGGTGCTCATGCTCAACGACCGTCCGGTGCAGCAGGACCGGTGGGCCTACGTCGTCGGTGCCGGCGTCGCGATCGGGCCGTGCCTGATGCAGCTCGGCATCGCCATCTGCTCACCGTGGCTGCTCGCCCTGGTCACCCGGCTCACCGCCCGCGCGGGGCTGTCCGCACGGCTCGCCGCCCGCGACGCTCGTCGCAACCCGGTCCGCACGGTGCCGGTGCTGGCCAGCGTGATGAGCGTCGTGTTCGTGGCGTCGGTCGTGATCACGTGGAGTGCGTCGAGCCAGGCCCAGTACGTCCGTGGCTACGAGTACTCCACCGCGGTCGGGGTCGCGACGGCCGAGGTGCAGACCGAGACGAAGGACGGCGGGGGCACCGGTCGACACGACGCAGCGCTGACCGCGCACGCGGCGAAGGTCGTGTCCGGGGTCTTCGACCAGGACCGCATCCGGGTGCTCGGCGTCGCGCAGGAGCAGCCGGGCGACACCCCCTCGACCGTCACGATCCCGCACCGCTGGAGCGCGTACGACTGCCTCGCGAACGACACGACGAGCTGCTCGTACTACCTGGACACGGCGAGCGCGTCGACCCCGCACATCTGGACGGGGACCGTCGACGACTACGCCGTGCTGACCGGGCACCGGCCGTCCGCCGCCGTCCGGAGCGCGCTCGAGGGCGGTCGCGCGGTGTCGCTCTGGCCGGAGTACGCCCACGACGGTGCGGTCCGCATCGACACCTTCCACGACCGCACCTGGGACAGCGAGCCCGTCATCGAGCGGAGCCGACCGGCGGCCAGCGTCTCGATCCCCGCCGTGCTCGACGTGCAGACCCCGCGGATCCAGGTCGGCGTCTTCATGACGAAGGCCACCGCCGAACGGTACGGCGTGCCGGTGGTCGACGGCATGCTCGTCACGACGCTGCCCCACGACATCCAGCCGGCCCAGTGGGACGAGCTGAGCTCGGCGTGGCAGAGCTTCGGCGGCGACGACCGTGCACGGTGGAGCGGCCCGTCGTTCACCTACGAAGCCGGTCCGGTCGACAACGAGGCGATCATCCGGGCGATCGTGCTCGCACTGGCGGCGGCGGTCACCATCGGTGCGACGGCGGTGGCGATCGGACTCGCACGGTCCGACGGCCGGCGGGACGACGAGGTGCTCGACGCCATCGGTGCCGCACCACGCCTGCGCCGAGGGGTGTCGACCTGGCAGGCGGCGATCCTGGCCACGGTCGGCTCGGTGATCGGGACGCTCCTCGGACTCCTGCCGATCCGCGCCCTGACCCTGCGGTTCACCGAGAGTCCGGTCGGGGTGAACCACATGCCGTTCGTGCCGGACTGGCCGGTGCTGGCCCTGCTCGCGGTCGGCCTGCCCCTCGTGGTGACGGCCGGGGCCTGGCTGACCTCGCGGGGTCGGCGGCGGGTGACGGTGCGACGGGCGCACTGACGCGCGCGCTCCGCGAGCAACAGACGGACTGGAGGCCCGTGGCGGCGTCGCCACGGGCCTCCCGTCCGTCACGTGGTGAGCGCCACGCTCACGCGAGCTCGGGCAGTGCCTCCGCGTAGGTGCGGAAGTCGCCGCGCTCCGTGTGGATCGCCCACAGGCGGTCGGCGATGGACTCCCCGGAGTGCTCGGGCTGCCCGTCGTCGATGCCGAACGGGATGATGAGCTGGCCGACGTGGACGTCCTCGTCGCGGACGGCGTCGTGCAGCAGCTGCGCGTAGGCGCTCTCGGCGGCGAAGGCGACCGAGGTGCCCGTGACACGGGCTCCCGGGCGGACCGCGCTGCCGCCGTTGACGAACAGGATCGTGCCGTGGCCGATCGCGCGCATGCCGGGCAGCACCTGGCGGACGGCGTTGACCGAGCCGTAGACCGAGAACTCGATCGGGCCGACCAGGTCGTCCGCCGTGGTCTCGAGCACCGGGCGCATGTACTCCTTGGCGGGGAGCGGGCTGTACTGCAGCACCTCGATGGGGCCGAGCTGCTCGGTGGCGCGCTCGAGGGCGGTGCGCAGGGAATCCCCGTCACGGACGTTCGCGGCGAACCCGGCGGCGGTGTGCCCGCGCTCGCGCAGTTCCGCGGCGAGCCCGTCCAGGCGGTCCTGGTTGCGGGAGATCAGGGCGACGGCGAAGCCCTCACGGGCGAAGCGCTCGGCGACGGCGAGGCCGAGGCCCTTGCCGGCCCCGACGATGGCGATGGTGGTCATGCGGTGTACTCCTCGTCGCTCACGTGCTCGAGCCAGGTGGTGGTGGTCGCCGGGTCGTCGGCGCCCTCGAGCATCGCGAGGTGTTCCATGTAGTCGGTGGGGGTCGCGCCGTGCCAGTGTTCCTCGCCGGCCGGCGTGTAGACGGTCTGTCCAGCCTGCACCTCGATCACGCGGCCGTCCCGGGTACCCATCCGTGCGACGCCCTCGGTGACGTGCAGGGTCTGTCCCTTGGCGTGCGAGTGCCAGGCGGTGCGGGCGCCGGGCACGAACCGGACCTTGGCGACGGTCATGGTCTGACCGGGCTCCTTCGGCGAGGCGACGGCGTCGAGCCAGACGTCGCCGGTGAACTGCTCGGGCGGGTTCTTGACGGTCGGCTGCTTCGGTTCGATCTGCATGCCGACGACGGTAGGCCGGTGCGTCTGCGCGCGGGAGGTGCCGCCGGAACCCCTCAGGGGTTTCCCGAACGCAGCGTGTGTGATCGACCCACGACCCCGGGAGGATCATCGTGGACACACCCGCCGGAACGCCCCGCAGCCGCCGCCTCTGGTCGGCGGCCGGCATCGCCGCCGTCGCCGCACTGGCCCTGACCGCCTGCACGAGCGGCGACGGAGCGGACCAGGACGGATCCGACCGGGGCGGATCGCCGACGGCGCGCGCCACCGCATCCGCTGGCCTGTCCGCCGGTCAGGTCGCGCTCGACGGTGACACCACCGACGTGGTCACCGGCCTGGAGGCCCCCTGGTCGGTGGTCCTGACGGGTGACGACGGCGACGCGCTGGTCAGCGAGCGCGACTCGGCCCGGGTGCTCGAGCTGCGGTCCGACGGCACCACCCGCGAGGTCGGCACCGTCGACGGGGTCAGCCACGGCGGCGAGGGCGGCCTGCTCGGGCTCGCACTGCACGACGACGACCTGTTCGTGTACTCCACGACCGACGACGGCAACCGGATCCAGCGGTACGAGCTGACCGGCAGCGCGGGGTCGTGGGGGCTCGGGGACGCCACGACGGTCATCGACGGCCTGCCGAAGAACACGTTCCACGACGGCGGGCGGATCGCGTTCGGCCCGGACGACATGCTGTACGCGAGCGTCGGGGACGCCGGTGCGAGCACGGACGCGCAGGACGAGGACTCGCTCGCGGGCAAGATCCTGCGGCTCACCCCGGACGGCGACGTCCCCGCCGACAACCCGATCGACGGGTCGCCGGTGTGGAGCCTCGGGCACCGCAACGTGCAGGGCATGGGCTGGTCGTCGGACGGCACGATGTTCGCGTCGGAGTTCGGCGAGAACACCCACGACGAGCTCAACGTCATCGAGCCCGGCGCGGACTACGGCTGGCCCGAGGTCGAGGGCACCGGCGGCGAGGACCGGGGCTTCGTCGATCCCGTGCAGCAGTGGTCGACGGACGAGGCGTCCCCGAGCGGCCTCGCCGTCGTCGACGACACCGTCTTCGTCGCCAACCTGCGGGGCGAGGTGCTGCGCGCGATCCCGGCCGACGACCCCGGAACCGCGACCGAGTACTTCGCGGGTGACTTCGGCCGGATCCGAACGGTGGTCGAGGGCCCGTCGGACACCCTCTGGTTCGTCACGAACAACACCGACGGCCGCGGGACACCGTCGAGCGGTGACGACCGGATCGTCTCCGTCCCGTTCACGCGCACGTGAAAGGGGTTCCCGCAGCCCCTCGCTCGCGCCGGACGAGGCGAAGTACCGTGACGGCATGAACCACCGCGACGAAGCGCGCGACTTCCTCTCCAGCCGTCGCGCCCGCATCACCCCCGAGCAGGCCGGCGTCGAGACCTTCGGCACCCGGCGCCGCGTGACCGGGCTGCGCCGAGAAGAGGTCGCCCGCCTCGCCGGCGTCAGCATCGACTACTACACGCGACTCGAGCGGGGGAACCTGCAGGGCGTCTCCGAGAGCGTGCTCGACGCCATCGGCCGCGCCCTGCAGCTCGACCCCGCCGAGCAGGAGCACCTGCGCGACCTCGCGCAGCACCAGAACGAGACCGCGCGTCGCGCCGGTCGTGTCGTGCCCGTCGCCGCCGTCCGACCCGAGCTGCAGTACCTGCTCGACGTCGTCACGGACGCCCCGGCGATGATCGTCAACAACCGCCAGGACATCGTCGCCGCCAACGCGCTCGGCTTCGCGATGCACTCGGACCTGGTCGCGGCACCGGCGCGGCCGATGAACTTCTCGCGCTTCATCTTCCTCGACCCGCAGGCGCGGAACTTCTACCAGGACTGGCAGCGGGCAGCGCACACGAACGTCGCGATCCTGCGGCGCGAAGCGGGCCGGACGCCGAACGACAAGGACCTCGCCGCGCTGATCGGCGAGCTGTCGATGCGGAGCGACGACTTCCGCGAACTCTGGGCAGCGCACGACGTCCGACGCCACTACGCCGGCGTGAAGTCGTTCCGGCACGGCGTCGTCGGACCGCTCGAGCTGCACTTCCAGACCCTCGAACTCGCCGAGGACCCGGGACTCGCGCTCACCATCTACCCGGCGACCCCGGGCAGTCCCACGGCCGACGCCCTGCGGGTGCTGGCCTCGTGGGCGGCGACCGAGGGCATCGCGGAGCGGGCGCGTCAGCTCGCCTGATGCGGTGGTCGCGGCCACTGACAGCCGGGAGGCGCGGTGCCAGCCGGCACCGCGCCTCCCGGCCGTGACGTGGTCGCGTCGCACGAGCGCACCAAGTGTCCACAGCCACGACGAGGAAGGGCGCATCCAGCATGAACGACACCGACTCCGTCCGGACGGTCCTCCCCGCGCCGTCGGCCGGGGGCCTCGGCCGACTGCGGTTCCGGCTGCGCGCCGAGCAGGAGATCCACGAGCTCACCCGCGATCGCGAGCTCGAGGAACGGGTCCGTGCCGAGGCGGCAGTGCGGCTCGCGCCCGGCCCCTGGCACCTGGGGGAGTTGTTCCGGCGTCGATGAGCGGAGAGGGGGGAGGACAGCACCTGTCACCGGACGAGGTGCAGGGCGCCGTCGCTGCCCACCCGTGAACTCCTGACCCTCGCGCTGCTCGCGGCGCTCGGCGGGGCCGACGCACAGGTGCAGGGGCACGTGGCCGGCAACCTGAACGTCGGGAACACCCGCCAGCCGATGCTGGACGTCCTGACCGTGCTCGTCCCGCTCATCGGCTACCCGCGCACGTTGAACGCCCTGGCCGCCCTGAACGAGGGAGCACCCGCAGCATGACCACGGACCACTCGATGTCGACGGGCCGGACCCTGCTGTTCGCCGTCGCCGGGGGAGCGGCGGTGGGCAACCTGTACTGGTCGCAGCCACTGCTCGACGACATCGCATCGTCGCTCGGCACCTCGGCGTCGCTCGCCGGGCTGCTGGTCACGCTCACCCAGGTCGGCTACGCCCTCGGCATCCTGCTCGTCGTGCCGCTCGGGGACGTCCTCGACCGCCGACGCCTGATCCCCTGGGTGCTCGTCGCCTCGGCCGTCGCGCTGCTGCTCGCCGCGATCGCGCCGAGCTTCGCGACGCTCCTGGTCGCCCTCGCGCTGGTCGGGCTCACCACGGTCGCCGGGCAGCTCCTCATCCCGCTGGCCGGGGACCTCGCCGACCCCGCGCAACGCGGACGCGTGGTCGGCACGATCGCGTCCGGTGTGCTCACCGGCATCCTGGTGTCGCGGACGATCAGCGGCCTGGTCGCGGACGCGTTCGGGTGGCGCGCGATCTACGTGTTCGCCGCCGTCGTCGCCCTCGTCCTCGCGGTGCTGCTGCGCCGAGCCATCCCGCAGCTCGAAGCCCGCGGCAAGGTGCCGTACCCGCAGCTCATCCTGTCGGTGTTCCGTGCCGTCCGGACCCACCGGACCGTGCAGGTCACGCTGGTGATCAGCTCGTCGGTGTTCGCCGTGTTCACGATGTTCTGGACCGCGCTGACGTTCCTGCTGAGCAGCGACCCCTACGACTTCTCCACCAGCAGCATCGGGTTGGTCGGGCTGGTGGGGCTCGCGGGTGCCGTGGCGGCGCAGCGGGTCGGGCGACTGCACGACCGGGGGCTGTCGGTACCCGTCACCGGGGGAGCGATCGTGCTCCTGCTCGTCTCCCTGGTCGTCGCCGGGGTCGGTGCGCACTCGATCGTCGTGGTGCTGCTCGCCGTGCTGCTGCTCGACGTCGCGGTGCAAGCGGCGAACGTGCTCAACCAGACCCGGCTCTTCTCGGTCGACCCGGCCGCGCGGAGCCGGCTCAACACGGCGTTCGTCACCTCGAACTTCATCGGCGGTGCGCTCGGTTCGGCGCTGGCGTCGGTGCTGTGGAACGCCGGGGGCTGGACGGCGGTCACGATCGGCGCCGCGGTGTCGGCGGGGTTCGCCGCGACGGTCTGGGTCGTGCACCGGAACCGCGGGCTCGTGGTCGAGCCGGAGCGGACCTGACCGCGGGACTCAGCGGACCAGGGGGTTCGTGACCTCGAGCTCGCCGTGGTCGACGAGCCAGCGCACGGCGTCCAGCACGGTCTCCTCGGCGGTGAACGCCGGTGCGTAGCCGAGCAGACGACTCGCCTTCTCGGTGCTGAACACCTGGCTGCGGGACAGGTGCTCCCAGCTGGCGTCAGCGTGTTCCGGAGCCGTGGTCTCGCGGAACCGGTCCCAGGTGACGGAGTCGAGCCGGGCCTCCTGGCCGAACCACGACGCTGCCAGGTGGGCGTACCCGCGCACGGTGAGCGCCGTCGGAGCCGTGACGAAGAAGTCCTCGCCCGCCGCCGCATCGCGGTGCTCGACCGCGAGCTGGAACGCCTGCGCGACGTCGTCGGCGTGCACGTGGGCCATCGTCTCGGCGCCGAGACCGGGGACCTCGAGCGGTTCGCCGGCGGACAGCTTCGTCAGCACCGAGGGGTCCAGGTTGCCGAGCGGACCGATAGGGGCCCAACCCGGACCGCTGATGTGACCGGGGTGCAGCGACGTCGTGACCAAACCGCCTGAGGCAGTTTCTTCCTTGAGCATCCGGGCGATGGCGTCCTTCTGGACGCCGTAGTCGCCGAACGGCGGGGTCGCGTTCTGCTCGGTGATCGGCAGCACGTGCGAGACACCGGCGCGCCAGATCGAGCCGCAGTGCACCAGGTGCGTGCCGGTGCCACGGAGCGCGTCGACCATCGCTGCGGCCGAGGACTCGGTGAAGCAGACGAGGTCGACGACGGCGTCGGCACCGAGCGCGGCGATGCGGCTGCCGAAGGTGCCGTCGCGGTCCTCCTGCTCGCGGTCGGCGGTGATCCGCTCGACCTGCTGCCACTCGGGGGCGTCGGCGTACGGGGTGCTCGTGCCGCGCGTGACGGCGACGACGCGGTGACCCGAGCGGACGAGGCGGGGGACGAGGAACGACCCGATGTGGCCGGTGGCTCCGATGACGACGATGTGCATGAGGGCCACCGTAGGCCGAGGCGTGCGGATCGTGAGCAGGAACGGTCGGGTGCGGCGGTGCGACCCGACCGTTCCTGCTCACGAAGCGCGCACGCTGCGAGTGCGGCGAGCGCGACGCCCGCGGCGAGCAAGCGCGGCACGCCGGGCCACGCTCAGTCGGCGGTGATGACCTTCACGGAGCCGGCGATGGTCGCGGCGTCCTCGGCGAGCGCGACGACGGGGTCGGGCAGGCCCGCACCCCCGAGGGCCTTGCGCGCACTCCAGCCGACGAAGCTGCCGACCAGGGCACCGACGCCACCGAGGATCGCGCCCTCGATGCGCAGGTCACGCTTGCCGGTGGTGCCGAGGGCGGCGCCGGCCAGGGCACCGGACGCGACACGTCCGAGCAGCGCGGAGGGGGCGATGCGGTTCGGGGTCTTCGGCAGCTTGTCGCCGATGAGCTCACCGACGGCGGAGGCGACGAGCAGGCCGCGGCCGACCGGGGTGCTGAAGACCTTCCACTGCTGCCACGAACCCTTCAGCGAGGACCGGTCGTGGTTCAGTGCGAGGACGGCGAGCGGGGTGGCGCTCCGGCCGCCGCTCATGATGCCGAGGACCAGGGTGCGGACCAGGGTGTGCTGCTCGTGCTGCTTGCTCATCGTGACTCCTGTCGTGTTGCCCCCGACGGTACGCACGGTGACCTCGGGTGTTCCGAGCATCGCGGGCGATCGCCGGGCGGACGTCCGGCGTTCCCCGGGCACGGAGCCGCCCCGAGTAGCGTCCGGCGCATGAGCAACGTCATCGTCCTCGGCGGCCACGGCAAGGTCGCACTCCTCGCCACCCGCATCCTGTCCGAGCGCGGACACACGGTCACCTCCGTCATCCGGAACGCCGACCAGTCCGACGAGATCCGGGCGCACGGCGGCGAACCGCACGTTGCGGACATCCAGCAGCAGTCCCTGAACGACTTCGCCGAACTGGTCAGCGGGCACGACGCCGTGGTGTGGTCGGCCGGTGCCGGTGGCGGTTCCGTCGACCGGACCTGGGCCATCGACCGCGACGCTGCGGTGCTGTCGATCCAGGGGGCGAAGCAGGCCGGCGTCGACCGCTACGTGATGGTGTCGTGGTCCGGCTCACAGCTCGACCACGGGATCCCGCAGGACCAGGACTTCTTCGCGTACGCGCAGTCGAAGATGATCGCCGATGCCGTGCTCCGCGACTCGGGGCTGCAGTGGACGATCGTCGCCCCGAGCACCCTCACCGACGACGAGCCGACCGGCTCCGTCGACTGGGACGGTTCGCCGACCCAGGTGCCGCGCGGTGACGTGGCGCACGTGGTCGCCGACGTCGTCGAGAACCCCGGCACGGCAGGCAACACCTTCCGGTTCAACACGGGGTCGACCCCGGTGGCGGAGTTCCTGCGCGCCGACGCGGTCTGACCAGGACCGACAGACCCACGGACGAACGGGGTCGCGGCGGTCCTCCCGCCGCGACCGGCGTCCCTCTTTCAGGAGTGAGCCGAGCTGCCCGTCGTGTCGCCGCGGCACTCAGGCCATCTGCGCGTAGAAGCGCTCCGGTGCATCGGCGAGTGACGCCTTCACCATCCGGCTCCAGTCGTCGACCAGCACCTCTGCCACGCCGCGCTCCACACCGTCGAGTGCCGCACGAGCCACGTCCGTCGGGTCCGTCTTCGGGCCGTCGTAGTCGCCCATCATGTCGGTGTCGGCCGCACCGAGGTGGAGTCCCTGCACGCTGATGCCCCGGTCGGCCAGCTCCAGGCGGACCGCGTTCGTCATGTTCCACTCGGCCGCCTTCGCCGCGGCGTAGCCACCGGCGCCGGGTGCCGCGAACCACGACAGTGCCGACAGCACGTTGACGATCGCGCCGCCGCCGTTGTGCTCGATCACCGGCGCGAAGGCGCGGATCATCGACAGGCTGCCCCAGAAGTGCGTGTCCATGGCCTTCCGGACGATGGCCAGGTCGTCGGTCACCAGGGATCCCTGCGTCGAGATGCCGGCGTTGTTCACGAGCAGCGTCACGTCGCCCGCGGCGGCGGCCACCGCGTCGACCGAGGCCTGGTCGGTGATGTCGAGGGGCAGCGCGACGACGCCCTCGACGTCGACGAGTTCGGGGCGGCGTGCGGTCGCGTAGACCTTCGACGCGCCGCGCTCCAGCAGCTCCAGGGCGAAGCGGCGTCCGATGCCGCGGTTCGAGCCGGTGACGAGTGCGACCGATCCAGCGATGTCCATGGTGTCTCCTCCTGCCGCGCGGGTGTCTCCTGCAGCGGCTCGGCTACGCTAAGACCTCACATCCATGTCAGGGGCAAGCCCGGATCGGAGCACACATGCGCATCGGAGACCTCGCCGCCGCGACCAGCGTCAGCGTCCGCTCGCTGCGGTACTACGAGGAGCAGGGACTGCTCACTGCGTCGCGTACCGCGAGCGGGCAGCGGATCTACACGGACGCAGCCGTCGAGCGGGTCCAGCTCGTGCAGCAGCTGTTCGCCGCCGGGCTCGCGAGCCGCACGATCGTGCAGCTGCTGCCCTGCGTCGACCGTGGGGAGTCGACGCCGGAGTCGTTCGCGCTGCTCATCGGAGAGCGGAATCGGATCACCGCGCAGCTGGCCGAGCTCGAGGCCGTCCGGGGGCGGCTCGACCAGGTCATCGCGATCACCGAGCACCCCACCGCCGAACACTGCCCGGCGCTGCGTGACCGGCCTGCTGAGCCGGTCGCGGCCTGAGACGCGGCACCGGGACGGACTGGAGGCGCGGGACCGACCCGACCCGCGCCTCCAGTCCCTCAGGTGGTCGCGGACAGGGCCGCTGCCACGGCCTGTTCCTGTCGCGAGTGCGCGGCGAACGCGTCGGCGACCGGGTTGCGGCGACGGTCGAGGCCGCCGGCGCCGTCCTCGACGAGGTCGAAGAGGCCCATCGTGAGCAGGTGCTCCTGGCGTGGGGCTTCCGTGTGCCGCCAGGTCCACTCGTACATGTCGAACAGCGGCCACCAGGTGTAACCGACGACCGGCAGCCCCTCGTCGCGGAGCTCCCGCACGGCCGTGACCGAGGCGTCCAGCCAGCCGATGCGCTCCTCGACC
>NZ_QKLC01000033.1:0-13306 GCF_003224385.1 Curtobacterium sp. MCPF17_003
GAAGCTAAGCCTCTCAGCGCCGATGGTACTGCAAGGGGGACCTTGTGGGAGAGTAGGACGCCGCCGGACTTAACGTAGAAACACCAGGGAACCCCTGACCAGTACTGGTCAGGGGTTTTCTGCATTTGCGGCCCGTCCGCAGGGCAGGGGGAGGGACAGGCGCCGCGGTAGGGTTGACGGGTCATGACTGCGCCATTCACCACCGCCTCCGGCTCCGACATCCGCGTCCGCTTCTGCCCGAGCCCGACGGGGACCCCGCACGTCGGGCTCATCCGTACCGCGCTCTTCAACTGGGCGTACGCCCGGCACACCGGCGGCAAGCTCGTGTTCCGCATCGAGGACACCGACGCCGCCCGCGACAGCGAGGAGTCGTACGCGCAGATCCTCGACGCACTCCGGTGGCTCCGGCTCGACTGGGACGAAGGGGTGGACGCCGGCGGCGAGCACGGACCGTACCGGCAGTCCGAGCGCACGGCGATCTACGACGACGTGATCGCGAAGCTCAAGGAATCGGGCCACGTCTACGAGTCCTTCGTCACGCCGGACGAGATGGAGGCCCGCAACAAGGCCGCCGGTCGTGACCCGAAGCAGGGGTACGACAACCACGAGCGTGACCTGACCGACGCCGAACGCCAGGCCTTCCGCGACGAGGGCCGCGAGCCGGCACTCCGCCTGCGAGTGCCCGACCGTGACCTGAGCTTCGACGACCTCGTGCGCGGCGAGATCACCTTCAAGCAGGGCACGTTCCCCGACTTCGTGGTGGTCCGTCCGAACGGCAAGCCGCTGTACACGTTCACGAACCCGGTGGACGACGCCCTGATGGGCATCACCCACGTGCTCCGGGGCGAGGACCTGCTGTCGTCGACCCCGCGGCAGATCGCCCTGTACGAGGCGCTGTACGAGATCGGCCTCGCGCCCTCCATCCCCGTGTTCGGGCACCTGCCGTACGTGATGGGTGAGGGCAACAAGAAGCTCTCGAAGCGTGACCCCGAGTCGAACCTGTTCCACCACCGTGCCGCCGGCATGATCCCGGAGGGGCTCGTCAACTACCTGGCGCTGCTCGGCTGGTCGATCGGCCCCGACCGCGACGTGTTCTCGATCGACGAGATGGTCGCGGCGTTCGACGTCACCGACGTGAACCCGAACCCGGCCCGCTTCGACCACAAGAAGGCCGAGGCGATCAACGGGGACCACATCCGTCTGCTGGCGCCGGAGGACTTCCGGTCGCGCCTGCTGCCGTACCTGTCGGAGTTCATCAGCGACCCGGCGACCCCGGAGCAGCTCGCGGTCCTGACCAAGGCGGCTCCGCTCGTGCAGGAGCGCATGCAGCTGCTCGGCGAGGCACCGGCGATGCTCGGGTTCCTGTTCACCTCCGACGCCGACCTGGTGGTCGAGGACGACGCACTGGCATCGCTCAAGGGCGACACGGCGACGGTCCTGACGGCGAGCACCGCGGCACTCGAGGGCGTCCAGGACTGGACCACCGAGGCCGTCGAGGGCGCGCTCCGTGCGGCCCTCATCGACGAGCTCGGCCTGAAGCCCCGCGTCGCCTTCGGCCCGCTGCGCGTGGCGGTGTCCGGACGCCGGATCAGCCCGCCGCTGTTCGAGTCGATGGAGATCCTGGGCAAGGAGTCCACCCTGACCCGGCTCCGCGCCCTCGCGGCGCGCTGACCGACCGTGACCAGCACGGCGCACACCGTCCCGGTCGTGCACGACGTCGCGATCATCGGCGCTGGTCCGGCCGGGCTGAGCGCTGCGCTCAACCTGGTCCGGGCGAAGCGCACCGTGCTGCTCGTCGACGCGAACCGCCCCCGGAACGCTGCGACCCTGCGGTCGCACGGGTTCCTGACGCGGGACGGCATCTCGCCGCTCGAGCTCCGCAAGCTCGGGCGGACCGAGGTCGAGGGGTACCCGGAAGCGACGGTCGTGCAGTCCGTCGTCGACCTGGTGGCCCCGGACCCCGACACGGACACCTGGCGGGTGCACGGTTCGTGGCGCGGCACCGAGCTCGAGGCCCGCGCCCGGACGGTCGTCGTGGCGACGGGGTTGCGTGAGGAGTTCCCGGCGCTGCCGATGCTCCGCGCGTTCTACGGCACGGCGGTGCACAGCTGCGTCGAGTGCGATGCGTACGACAAGGCCGGGCAGCCGCTCGCGTTCATCTGCGAGACCGACGACGTGGTCGACCGCGCCCTGCTCATCGCCTCCTGGACCGACGACCTGATCGTCTACACGAACGGGGTGGCGCCGCTCGACGACGCGGGCCGCGCTCGGCTGGCGTCGGCGGGGGTCGTCGTGGACGAGCGGGTCGTCGAGGACCTCGAGGGCGATCGCTCCGGGATGACCGGCGTCCGGCTCGCCGACGGCCACGTCGAGCCACGTACCGGTGGGTTCGTCCGACCGGTGTGGCACGCCGACCTCGACTGGCTGCGCACGAGCGCCACCACGAGCGCCACCACGAACACGAACACGAGCACGAGCGCAACGAGCGGGAACACGGCGGCGGGCGGCGACACGCCCGAGGCACTCGGGGGGCTCCAGCGCGACACGCAGGGACTCCTCGTGGTCGACCGGGTGGGCCGGACGTCCGTCCCGGGGCTCTACGCCGTGGGAGACGTCACGCCTCCCGGGCCGGAACAGCTCATCGTCGCCGCCGGGCACGGAGCCGCGACCGCCGCCGCCGTGCACCGAGACCTGGTGGGTGGTCTTGCGGACCTCCGGGATGCTGTACAGTAGTTGATCGTGCCCCGGGTGACCGGGCCAGAAGGCCGACAGGCCTTTTGGGGTATGGTGTAATTGGCAACACAGCGGTTTCTGGTACCGTCGTTCTTGGTTCGAGTCCAGGTACCCCAGCACTCGATGAACAGCCCCCGGGATCTCCCGGGGGCTGTTCTCGTTCCCGGGCCGTTCGCGTTCCCGGCCGTGGTGGGTCCGAGCGTCCTCATCGGCCATGCACGGCTCATCCACGGTCACGCCACGGCTGATCCGGAGGTTGCGCGGAACCGCACGATCCCCGAGCCGGTGCAGCCGCCGTGCGGAAGGCGCCCACGGCGGTGGTCCGGTCGTTCCGGAGTCGTACCGTCCGTGGCGGACGCAGGCCGCGCCTCCAGGCCGGTTGCGGTTCCCCGCACCGGGCCGTCGCCTGCTCGCGGGCGGGGGGAGCGCGGACCTACGGTCAGAAGACCGTCGCGGGAGTCGTGGCGGTCCGCTGCTGAGCACCCGAGGTGTCATCGTGACCTCCGTCGACCCGCTGACGACCGTCGATCCCTGGAACCACCCCGCAGCCGTGCCCGCGGCGGCCGACCACTCCGTGCTGGACCGCTGGGACCGCGTGGTGGCACTCCGGGGCGACGCCGCCGCGCTCGCGGGGGACGGCCGTCCGTACACCTACGCCGAAGCGGACCGGGCCTCGCGCGCGCTGGCCGCAGCCCTGGCCGTGACGCTCCGACCCGACGACCACAGCGGCGCCGGCGTCGGCGACACCCCGGGCGGGGCGTCGAAGCCTGTCGGGCTGATGGCGGGGCAGTCGACCGAGGCCGTGATCGGTGTCCTCGCGCTGGTGCGTGCCGGACGGACCGTGGTGGTGCTCGACGACCACCTGCCCGCAGCACGCCTGGCACACGTGGCCCGGCTCGCCGGCGTCGACGAGATCGTCGCCGACACCGAACGTGCGGCGCTGGCCGCCGACGTGGTCGCGGAGCGGGACGGCCGGGTGCACGCACTCGGCGAACTGCTGGACGCGGGCGAACCGGGCGCGGCCCCGTCGACGGACTCCGTCGGCGTGCGCCCCGGCGGGCGGGACCCCTTCGCCATCGTCTTCACCTCCGGCTCGACCGGCATGCCGAAGGGCGTCGTCCTGACGCACCGGCAGCAGATCGCCGACGCCGAGCAGGACGCGGTCGCCCTCGGCCTGGGCCCCGGCGACCGGCTCGGGGTCGTCCTGCCGCTGTCGTTCGCGGCCGGGCTCCTGTTCTCGTTCGACACGTTGCTCTGCGGCGGCACCATCGTGCTGCTCGAGCCGCGTGAACTGGGTGTCGAGCGGCTGCTGGGGCGGTTCCGGGACGACGACGTGAACGTGCTCGTCTGCACCCCGCACCTGCTGCGCTCGATCATCGGGTCGCAGAACGCCCCCGGGTCGCACGGGACCGCCGCAGGGACCGCACCCGTGCTCGGCGGACTGCGTTTCCTGATGACCACGGGCGAGTCCGTCACCGGCGCCGACCTCGCCGCGGCTCGACCCCACCTGGACCCGGACACGCTGCTCCTGAACGCCTTCGGCTCGAGCGAGACCGCGTGCGTCGCGTACTGCCCGGTGACCCCGGGCGAGCCGGTGCCCGAGGGCGTCGTGCCGGCCGGGTGGCCGTTGCCCGGCAAGACGGTGCTCGTGCTCCGTGAGGACGGCAGCCCCGCCGACCCGGGGGAGACCGGCGAACTCGTCGTGGTCTCCGACGCCCTGACCGCGGGCTACTGGGGCGCGCCGGAGAAGACCGCCGAACGGGCCGGACGCACCGGCGAGGCCGAGGCCGGCGCCGGCATCCCAGTCGGGACCCCGAGCTGGCGGCAGGGCGACCTGGCACGCGTCGACCCCGACGGCCGGCTCGTGCTGCTCGGCCGATCCGACGACGCCGTGAAGGTCCGCGGCTACCTGGTCGAGCCGAGTGAGGTCGAGGCGGCGCTCCGCGCGGTCCCCGAGGTGCACGACGCGGTCGTGACTGCTCAGGTCGACCCCGGTTCCGTCACCCGGCTGGTCGCCTACGTGGTCGGTCGCCCCGGACACCGCACCCCGGCACCGGGTGCGCTCCGACGTGCGCTCCGCGACCGGCTGCCCGAGTACATGGTGCCGGCGTCGATCGTGCCGATGACCGAACTGCCGCGGAACGAGCGGGGCAAGGTCGACCGGGCCGAACTGCCCGGGGCGCCGAGCGTCGAGACCGAGATGGTCGAGGGCGAGTACGACCAGTGGGAGCTCGTCGTGGGGCAGATCTGGGCCGAGGTGCTCGGGCTCCGGGGCGTGCACCTGGACGAGGACTTCTCCGCGCTCGGCGGCGACTCGCTGTCCGCCGAGGAGATGCTCGCCGTCGTGCAGGACCGGCTCGGCGTCGACCTGCGCTCCTCGGACGTGCTCGAGCACCCGACGCTCCGCGCCTTCGCCCGACGGGTGCGGAGCGGGACGAGCGCGCTGCCGAGCCACCCCGACGTCGTGAAGGTGTCCGAGGCGCGCGAGGGCGGCCGTCCGCCGGTGTTCTGCTTCGCCGGTGGCGGTGCCCTGGCGCTGACGTTCCTGCCGCTCTCGCGGCACCTGCCCGCGCACGACCTGTACGCGTTCCAGCAGCACGCGCTCGAGCGCCGTGGGATGCCGGACTGGAACATCGAGCGGAGCGCCCGCCGCTACCTCGCCCTGATGCGCATCGTGCAGCCCCGAGGCCCCTACCTGCTCGTCGGGCACTCGCTCGGCGGACTCGTCGCGCTCGAGATCGCCCGGCTCCTCACCGAGAGCGGCGAGCAGGTGGAGCACGTCGTCCTGCTCGACACCTACCTGCCCCGCACGAAGTCCGAACAGGCCCGCCTGCACTTCGGCCGGATGGAGCCGCGCGACCATCCGAACACCGCCGTCCGGGCCGTGCAGCGGGGGCTCGACCGCGCGGTCAGGCGGGTCCTGCCCGCGGGTGTGCCGTACGGCGCGTTGTTCGCCAAGCGGCTCCGTGCGTACACCGCCGGCGTGCTGCGGCACGGTGGGCAGAAGGACTTCGACGCCTTCTTCGACCAGGCCGAGATCGTCACCAGGCGCCACCACCCGACGCCGTTCCACGGGCGCGCCACCTACGTCCTCGCCGACGCCAACCCCGACGCCGCCGGGTGGTCCGCCCTGCTGCGCGGGCCCACCGAGATGGTGCGGATCGCGAGCGAGCACACGTCGCTGCTGCGGGAACCGCACGTCGCCGAGCTGGCGGTCGCGCTGCGGGCCGCCTTCGAGACGGCGGACGTGCCGCAGGCCTGAGACCGGCCCACGACCGGACGGGAGGCGCGGTGCCGGCTGGCACCGCGCCTCCCGTCCGCTCGTCATGCGTCCACCACCCTCCGGCCGCCGCGCCGGACCGCCAACCTGCACGACCGTTGCGGGTTTCCGTATCCGCACCCGGGTGTCCGCAAGGGACCGCACCGCGCATTGACCCTCCCGCTGGCCACGGCGATGGTTGGAACCGCGGGGGAGAGTACCCACTCACCCGCGGCAAGCAGGCGGCGTCGTACCCGCGTCCCGCTGCTCGACCGACGACGGTCACCGTCGTCGATGCGTCATCCGAGGACGCGCCGCTCGTCACGACGAGCCACCACCCGACAGCAACCCTGACCCGACAGGACCGCGCCATGCCCGTACGTACCGTTCGCCCTGCAGACCCGAGGGTCTCCGTCGTCATCCCGGCGCGGAACGAGGCCCGCAACCTCGAGATCATCCTCCCGAAGCTCCCGCCCGTGTACGAGGTGATCCTGGTCGACGGCAACTCCGTCGACGACACCATCGCCGCCGCCCAGCGCGTGATGCCCGACATCCGCGTCGTGCACCAGACCCGCAAGGGCAAGGGCAACGCCCTGGCCTGCGGCTTCGAGGCGGTCACCGGCGACATCGTCGTCATGTTCGACGCCGACTGCTCCGCGGACCCCGACGAGATCCCGCGGTTCGTCCAGGCGCTCGTCGACGGCGCCGACGTCGCGAAGGGCACCCGGTACTCGCTCGGCGGTGGCAGCGACGACATCACGATCGTCCGGAACATGGGCAACCGCGGCCTGAACATGCTCTGCAACATCATCCTCGGCACCCGCTACAGCGACCTCTGCTACGGCTACAACGCCTTCTGGGCGGACGTCCTGCCGGAGATCGGTCTGCTGTCGTCCGAGCTGCCGAAGCCGGCCGACGGTTCGATGCTGTGGGGCGACGGGTTCGAGATCGAGACCGTCCTGACCTGCCGCTGGTCGGCCGCCGAGCTCGCGATCACCGAGGTGCCGAGCCACGAGAAGCTCCGGGTGCACGGTTCCAGCAACCTCAACGCCGTGACCGACGGCATCCGCGTGCTGAAGTCGATCATGCACGAGCGTCGTCGCGCCGCCATCGGCCGTGCCGAGGTCCGTCGCGCGGCGATGAGCGTCGTGCCGCCGGCCGAGCAGCTCGCCGCGCCGGCTGCTGCCCCCGTCGTCGCCGCGCCGGTTGCCGCGTCCGTCGCGACCCCCGTCGCTGCGTCCGCCGTCGCCGGGGCTGCCGTCGTGGCGTCCGTCGTCGCCCTCGAGGAGGACGTCGCGTGACGACCGTCGCGGTCGTCATCTGCGCCTACACCCAGCAGCGCTGGGGCGACCTGCAGGACAGCGTCGAGTCGGCGAAGCGCCAGCCCGAGCGCCCCGAGGTCGTCGTCGTCATCGACCACGAGCCCGAGCTCCTGGCCCGCGCCGCCGCACGCTGGCCGGAACTCCGGGTCGTCCCGAACACCGAGGACCGCGGACTCTCCGGAGCCCGCAACACCGGTGTCGCCCTGACCGACGCCGACGTCGTCGCGTTCCTGGACGACGACGCCACGGCGGACCCCGACTGGCTCGGACACATGCTCACCGCGCTCGAGGACCCCGACGTCGTCGGGGTCGGTGGTCGTGCCACGCCGTCGTGGCCGACCGCGACCGGCCCCGGCCCGTACGCCGACGAACTGCTCTGGATCGTCGGGTGCTCGTACCGCGGGCTGCCCGAGACCCCGGGCGACGTCCGCAACGTCATCGGGTCGAGCATGGCGTTCCGCCGCGACGCGATCCTGCTCGCCGGCGGCTTCCGCTCCGGCATCGGCCGCGTCGGCAACCAGCCGCTCGGCTGCGAGGAGACCGAACTCTGCATCCGCATCGCCCAGGCCCGCCCCGGTGCGCGGATCCGGCACGAACCGCGCTCGAACGTCTCGCACCGGGTCTCCCCGGACCGTGTGACGATGCGCTACCTGCGCCGCCGCAGCTACTACGAGGGCATCTCGAAGGCCGTGCTGAGCCGTCGGGTCGGCACCGGCGACTCGCTCGCCAGCGAGTCGACCTACCTGACCCGGGTGATCCCGGGCGCCGTGCTGCGCGAACTGCGCCACGTCGGTCGTGGCGGAGGCCTGCGGGCGTACGCCATCGCGCTCTCCGTCGTCTCGACGGTCGCGGGCTACGCCGTCGGCCGGGTCCTCGGTACCGTCGTCGTGCGGACCCCGCCCGCACCCGCACCGCTCCCGCAGCCGGTGGGCACACCGTGACCCGCGCGACCCTGGCGATGGTCCTCTCGCCGGTCGTGACCGGGCCGCTCGTCCCCACCTGGGACGGCGCGCTCTGGGTCGGCGAGGTCGACCGTGCCGACGTGCACGCGTCGAGCCACCGGGACGTCATCGCCCTGCAGGGATCGACCGGGTACGGGCGTGCCCGACTGCTCGTCCGCGACCACGGCGAGCCGCTCGGCTTCGTCGAAGCCGAGATCACCGAACGCCGCCGCATCGGCGGCACCATCGACGTCCGTGCGCTGCAGCGCGCGATCCGGCCCATGCCGGCACCCGAGCGTCGGCCGGCAGCAGGTCTGGTGCTGCCGTCCGTCACCGTGGTGCTCTGCACGGACGGTGCCGCCGGTACGACCATGCGGTCGGTGCTCGCGAACGGGCACCCCGACTTCGACGTCGTCGTCGTCTCGCACGGCGCCGACGACGGCGGTGTGGCGACCGTCGACATCGGCGGACGCCGCGTCACCACCATCCCCGCGCCCGACGGCGGCCTCGCCGCCGCGCGGAACGCGGGCCTGCTCGTCGCGACCGGCGACGTCGTCGCGTTCGTGGACGAGGGCGCCGTCGTGGACGGCGGCTGGATCGCCGCGATCGCCCGTGCCTTCGCGAACGACCCGGACGTGGCCTGCGTCACCGGGCTCGTGCCGAGTGCCGAGCTCCGGACACCGGCGCAGCGCTGGCACGACGACCGAACCCCCGGCGGGCGGACCGTCCGCCGCCGGGTGTTCCGGCTCGACGACCCGGTGGACGACCTCCCCCTGCACCCCTTCGCGGCCTCGGCCTACGGCACCGGCGCGAACCTCGCCGTGCACCGCGCGACCGCGCTCCGGATCGGCGGGTTCGACACCGCCTTCGGGCCCGGCACCCGCGTCGGCGGCGGCGACGACCTCGACCTCTTCACACGACTGCTGTTCGCCGGATCCGCGATCGCCGTCGAACCGGCCGCGATCGCGTGGCAGCGATCGGCGGACGACGTCGCGTCGCTCCGCGCCGCCGCTGCCGCGCACGGCCACGGACTCGGAGCCTGGATGACCAAGAACGCACTCGACCGCGACACGCTGACCGCCTCGGTGGACGCGGCGCCGGAGGCCATCAGCGCCTTCGCTCGCCTCGGCCTCGAGCAGGTCGACGACGCTGACGCCGCTGCTCCGGCGAACGGCCACGGGACGGACGCCGCGCGCGGCGCGGACGCCGTCGACGCGGTCGACGCGGAGTTCGCGGCGACGAAGCGTCGATTGCGTCGCGTCGAGCGGCG
The DNA here is from genome assembly GCF_003224385.1 of Curtobacterium sp. MCPF17_003. NCBI lineage: Bacteria > Bacillati > Actinomycetota > Actinomycetes > Micrococcales > Microbacteriaceae > Curtobacterium > Curtobacterium sp. MCPF17_003. The sequence goes on from NZ_QKLC01000033.1 coordinate 9,526, forward strand.
CTCCGTGCTCACCGCTCCGCTCCTGGCGCTCCGTGAACGCATGGGCGGCGCGGGAACGATCGACCGCACGGCGCACGGTCGTCACGAGCTGCAGCGCGGCCTCGACACCGCGGGTCCGGCACGACCGACCTCGGGTGGCGCGATGGGGCCGGCGGCCCGACTCGGTGCCGCCGCGATCGTCGTGCTGACGCTCGTGCTGGCCGCCGTCGGCAGCGTCGTCGAGCTGCCCACTCTGCGGGCGAGCGCCGTCGCGGTCTTCCTGTTCGCCCTGCTCGGGGTGGCCCCGATGCTGCTCGTCCGTCCGATGTCCCTCGCAAGGTTCACCGTCCTCGCCGTCACCGGATCGCTCGTCGGCACGATCGGCATCGGGTACACCATGGCGACCTTCCACGTCTGGGCGCCGACGGTCCCCTTCGTCGGGGTCGTCGTGCTGACCGCGGCGGCGCTCGCCGTCTCGGTACCGCGTGACCTGGTGGAGCTCCGTCGCACCGGCCTCGTGCAGCGCGAGACCGCCCGGCGCCGGTGGAGCACGACCGCCACCGTGACGGCGCTCTCGCTCGGCGGGCTCGTCGTCGTGGTCGTCGCCGCGCTCACCCACATGGGCGACCCGGTGCCGGCCGGCCTGTTCGGCTCGCTCGGCCCCGGCCTGGTCGTCGGCCTCGCGCTCGTCGTCGCCGCCGCGGTCATCGCCCTGGTGCGCGGTCGCGGGCTCGCCGTGCCCGTCGTCGTGCTCGGCGGTGTCGTGCAGCTCGCCCAGGCGATCACGTACGGCGTGCCCACCGTGACCGCCGCCGCGCGGCACATCGGTGTCGTCGAGTACATCCGCCAGTTCGGTGGGACCAACCCGTCGGCCGACATCTTCCAGACCTGGTCCGGCCTGTTCGCCGGCGCTGCCTGGGTCGCCGACGTCGGGGGCATCGTCAACACGATCCTCATCGCCGCCTGGGTGCCGGTCCTGCTCGCGTTCAGCACGACCATCGCGGTCGGGGTCCTGGCGGCGCACTGGCTGCCCGGCGCCCGTCGGCCGTGGATCGCAGCGCTGCTGACCGCGATGACCGGTTCGCTCAACACCACGTACTTCTCGCCGCAGTCGACCGGCATCCTGATGTCGATCGTGATCCTCGTGCTCGCCACCGGACCGCTGCGCGACGCCGCCGTCACCACCGCCGACGGCTCCGTCGCCGCCAAGCCGCGGGCACGGCGGGTGGGGCTCTCGCGGATCATCGCGATCACCCTCATCGGCATCGTGCTCGCCGTGACGCACCAGATCTCCCCGTACCTGACGGTCGCCGCACTCGTCACGCTCATCGTGTTCCGGATGCTCCGCCCCTGGTGGTTGCCCGTCGTCGTGCTCGTGCCGGCGGTGGTCTTCGCCGCGCTGAACGGCGACATCCTCGGACGGTTCCTGTCGCTCGCGGCGGTCGGACGCGTGCTCGACAACGTGCAGCCGCCCGCGCACGACATGACCGTCCTGCCGAAGCCGCTCGTCACGCGCCTGGCGTTCGACATCCCGGCAGCCGCGCTCGTGGTGCTCGGGCTCATCGCCCTGGTGACCGTGCTGATGCGACGCGACCGGACGCACTGGGCGCTCCTCGCCACCGCCGCGAGCCCGATCTCGCTGCTCGTCGCCACGAACTACGGCCAGGAGGGCGTCTTCCGCGTCGTGCTCTTCGCGACGCCGTGGATCGCGATCCTGGCGGCGGCGCTCCCGATGCCCGCCGGTCGGTTCGCCCCGGTCGGGACGGTCCTGCAGCGGGGGATGCGCCCGTCCGCCGTGCGGTTCGCGGTCGCCGGAGCAGCGGTGGCGGCGCTCGTCGCGATCGGTGCGTTCGGGCAGACCTCGCTCGACTGGAACCGCGTGATGACCCGGAGCCAGTCCGCGGCGACGCAGTACTACGACCGCACGGCCCCCGCGGGCTCCGTGATGCTGCTCACCGGTTCGGCCAACGCCGTCCCGAGCAACACCGGCGCACGGTACTTCGACGTGGGCTACCTGTCCCGCGAAGCTCTCGGCCCGTACCCGGACCCGACCGGCGGCTACGACGCCGAGGCCGACCTGTCGAACGTGACGCGGGAACTGGTCGTGAACTGGTCGGCCACCGGCTACTACGCCCTGGTCGCGGAGCCCTTCGGCGCCTACGACGAGCGGTACGGCTACCAGAGCGACGCCGACTACCAGGAGCTCGCCGCCGCCATGGCGTCCTCGCCCTACTGGGAGCGGGTCTGGTCATCGGGAACCACCGCGATGTACGAACTGACGACGGAGGGCCTGCGCCATGCGACCGACTGAACCGACCTCCGACAGACCGCGACGGACGCGACGGGCCACCGTCGCGTCCGTCGCGGGTGTGGTCGCCACGGTGCTCGCCGTGCTGGTCGCGCCGAACCTCGCGGTCCAGCCCGCCGTGGCTGCGGCCGCGGACTGCAGCGCGGGGCGGGTGCTCAACGTCGTCGCCCACCCCGACGACGATCTGCTCTTCCAGGGCACGGACCTGCGGAAGGACATCGACGCGGGGCGCTGCGTGCGCTCCGTGATCGTCACCGCCGGTGACGCCGGCAAGCCCGACTGGTACTGGCAGGAACGCCAGGTCGGGCTGATGGCCGCCTACGCGAGCATGGCCGGCGTCGACCCGGCGTCGACGACCGGCTCCACGACGGTCGCCGGACGGACCCTGCTCACGGAGACCCTGACCGCCGACCCGCGGATCAGCCTGGTCTTCATGGACCTGCCGGACGGCAACGTCGAGGGCAACGGCTTCTGGGCGAACGGGTACGAGAGCCTCCAGCGCCTGTACACGGGCGACATGGACACCCTGCAGACCGTCGCCGACGCCCCGCACAGCGCCACGTACACGCTCGCGCAGCTCCGGGCGACGCTGCAGGGGATCGTGCAGGACTTCGCACCGACGGACATCCACACCCTCGACCACGAGGGCGAGTACGGCGACGGGGACCACAGCGACCACCACACGGTCGCGTACCTGACCGACCAGGTGCAGCGGCAGTACACCGGCGCGCACGACTTCACCGGGTACATGGGATACCCGATCGCCGACCGTCCGGCGAACCTGACGACGGCCCAGACGCAGGCGAAGGCCGACGCGTTCTTCACCTACGCCGCCCACGACGGTGAGACGTGCGCGTCGTGGCAGGCCTGCTCGGCGCGGCCGGAGACCTCGTGGCTCAGCCGGCAGTACACCGCCGGCTCGCCGGTGCCGACGAACCCCACCGACCCCACGGACCCGACCCCCACCCACACGGACGTGACGGGTTCGGCGTCGGTGACGGCGAGTGCGGAGAACCCGGCTGATGGTCAGACGGCCGTGAAGGCGGTCGACGGTGTGGTGAGCGGGTACCCGGATGCGCCGACGGCGGAGTGGGTCGCGCCGTCCGGTCGTGCGGGGACGTGGATCCAGCTCGGTTGGGCGAAGGCGACGGCGTTGGACGCGGTGGACCTCGCTGATCGGCCGAACGCGGTGGACCAGGTGCTGGGCGGGACGTTGACGTTCTCGGATGGCTCGAGTGTGCAGGTGCCGGCGTTGAGCAACGGTGGTGCGGTGCAGCGGGTCACGTTCGCGGCGCGCAGTGTCACGTGGGTGCGGTTCACGGTGACGTCGGTCAGTGGCGGGACGCAGAACGTGGGCCTCGCCGAGATCCGCGCGTTGGCCCCGGCCGACACGACGCCGACGCCGACCCCGACGCGGACGGACGTGACGGGTTCGGCGTCGGTGACGGCGAGTGCGGAGAACCCGGCTGATGGTCAGACGGCCGTGAAGGCGGT
>NZ_QKLC01000034.1:0-5552 GCF_003224385.1 Curtobacterium sp. MCPF17_003
TACGTTAAGTCCGGCGGCGTCCTACTCTCCCACAAGGTCCCCCTTGCAGTACCATCGGCGCTGAGAGGCTTAGCTTCCGGGTTCGGAATGTGACCGGGCGTTTCCCTCTCGCTATGACCACCGGAACACTCTCGACCAGATCATACTGTTGGTCTCAAAGCTGTCCCAGCTGCTGCCCCCCGTGAAGAGGGCAGAGCGGTGTATTCAGTTTCGATTCCCGATCGTCTGTCGGGAACCACAAAGTGGACGCGAGCCCGTGCAACACGTGCACGGAAATCAGTGTGTTATCAAGTCTTCGGCTTATTAGTACCGGTCAGCTCCACGGGTCGTTAGTCCCCGCTTCCACATCCGGCCTATCAACCCAGTAGTCTGCTGGGAGCCTCTCACACTCAAGGTGCATGGAAATCTCATCTCGAAGACGGCTTCCCGCTTAGATGCTTTCAGCGGTTATCCGGTCCGAACGTAGCTAATCAGCGGTGCCCTTGGCAGAACAACTGACACACCAGAGGTTCGTCCATCCCGGTCCTCTCGTACTAGGGATAGATCTTCTCAAATTTCCAACGCGCGCAGCGGATAGGGACCGAACTGTCTCACGACGTTCTAAACCCAGCTCGCGTACCGCTTTAATGGGCGAACAGCCCAACCCTTGGGACCTACTCCAGCCCCAGGATGCGACGAGCCGACATCGAGGTGCCAAACCATGCCGTCGATATGGACTCTTGGGCAAGATCAGCCTGTTATCCCCGAGGTACCTTTTATCCGTTGAGCGACAGCGCTTCCACAAGCCACTGCCGGATCACTAGTCCCGACTTTCGTCCCTGCTCGACCTGTCAGTCTCACAGTCAAGCTCCCTTGTGCACTTACACTCGCCACCTGATTGCCAACCAGGTTGAGGGAACCTTTGGGCGCCTCCGTTACTCTTTGGGAGGCAACCGCCCCAGTTAAACTACCCATCAGGCACTGTCCATGAACCCGATCAGGGTCCTACGTTAGACATCCAAAGTGACCAGAGTGGTATTTCAACAATGACTCCACGAACACTAGCGTGCCCGCTTCACAGTCTCCCACCTATCCTACACAAGCCACTCCGAACACCAATACCAAACTGTAGTAAAGGTCACGGGGTCTTTCCGTCCTGCTGCGCGTAACGAGCATCTTTACTCGTAGTGCAATTTCGCCGAGTTCGCGGTTGAGACAGCTGGGAAGTCGTTACGCCATTCGTGCAGGTCGGAACTTACCCGACAAGGAATTTCGCTACCTTAGGATGGTTATAGTTACCACCGCCGTTTACTGGGGCTTAAATTCAGAGCTTCGCCCAAAGGCTAACCCTTCCTCTTAACCTTCCAGCACCGGGCAGGCGTCAGTCCGTATACATCGTCTTGCGACTTCGCACGGACCTGTGTTTTTAGTAAACAGTCGCTTCCCACTGGTCTCTGCGGCCTTCAACGCTCACGGAGTAAATCCGGTCACGTGTCCGGCCCCCCTTCTCCCGAAGTTACGGGGGCATTTTGCCGAGTTCCTTAACCACGATTCTCTCGATCTCCTTGGTATTCTCTACCTGACCACCTGAGTCGGTTTCGGGTACGGGCGGCTGCAACCTCGCGTCGATGCTTTTCTCGGCAGCATAGGATCACTGATTTCCCCTTACGGGTACGCGTCGGATCTCAGGCACACAGACGACGGATTTGCCTATCGTCAGCCCTACATCCTTACACCAGGTTCACCTTACGGATACCATCGCCTGGCTCAGCTACCTTCCTGCGTCACACCTGTTCATACGCTAACCGCACCAGCATGGGGTCGAGCGTTAGACCGGCCACCATCACCCCGAAGGGATCCGGTTGTACCGGGTTAGGACTCTTAGCACCACTGGATTAGCTTGGGCGGTTGTTCGCCGGTACGGGAATATCAACCCGTTGTCCATCGACTACGCCTGTCGGCCTCGCCTTAGGTCCCGACTTACCCAGGGCGGATTAACCTGGCCCTGGAACCCTTGGTCTTTCGGAGGACGGGTTTCTCACCCGTCTTTCGCTACTCATGCCTGCATTCTCACTCGTGTAGCGTCCACGGCTGGATCACTCCGCCGCTTCACTCGCCACACGACGCTCTCCTACCACTCCGCACGACTGAACCACGAAGGCTTGTCTATAGTGCGAAATCTACAACTTCGGTGGTGTGCTTGAGCCCCGTTACATTGTCGGCGCGGAATCACTTGACCAGTGAGCTATTACGCACTCTTTCAAGGGTGGCTGCTTCTAAGCCAACCTCCTGGTTGTCTGTGCAACTCCACATCCTTTCCCACTTAGCACACGCTTAGGGACCTTAGTTGGTAGTCTGGGTTGTTTCCCTCTCGACGATGAAGCTTATCCCCCACCGTCTCACTGCTGCGCTCTCACTCACCGGCATTCGGAGTTTGGCTGACGTCAGTAACCTGTTGAGGCCCATCGGCCATCCAGTAGCTCTACCTCCGGCGAGAAACACGCAACGCTGCACCTAAATGCATTTCGGAGAGAACCAGCTATCACGAAGTTTGATTGGCCTTTCACCCCTATCCACAGCTCATCCCCTCCATTTTCAACTGAAGTGGGTTCGGTCCTCCACGACGTCTTACCGTCGCTTCAACCTGGCCATGGATAGATCACTTCGCTTCGGGTCTAGAACATGCGACTCAAACGCCCTATTCAGACTCGCTTTCGCTACGGCTGCCCCTCACGGGTTAACCTCGCCACATATCACTAACTCGCAGGCTCATTCTTCAAAAGGCACGCCGTCACCCCTACTAAGGAGGCTCCGACGGTTTGTAAGCAAACGGTTTCAGGTACTATTTCACTCCCCTCCCGGGGTACTTTTCACCTTTCCCTCACGGTACTTGTCCGCTATCGGTCATCTGGGAGTATTTAGGCTTATCAGGTGGTCCTGACAGATTCACACGGGATTTCTCGGGCCCCGTGCTACTTGGGATACACATCCGGCCATAACACCATTTCGTCTACGGGGCTGGCACCCACTACGGCCCGGCTTTCAAACCGGTTCGACTATGATGCGCTGTAACCGTCCCAGTCCGGCAGAACTGAGTGACGTGTCCCACAACCCCGACCATGCAACGCCCGCCGGCTATCACACATGATCGGTTTAGCCTCATCCGCTTTCGCTCGCCACTACTCACGGAATCACATGTTGTTTTCTCTTCCTGTGGGTACTGAGATGTTTCACTTCCCCACGTTCCCTCTACCCGCCCTATATATTCAGGCGGGAGTCACCAGGTCGCAAAACGCCTGGCGGGGTTTCCCCATTCGGAAATCCTCGGATCACAGCTCGATTATCAGCTCCCCGAGGCTTATCGCAGATTTCTACGTCCTTCATCGGCTCCAGATGCCAAGGCATCCACCGTTTGCTCTTAGAAACTTGACCACAAAGATTAAAATTGCGATCCAACGTCACCACACCAACCCGAAGGCCGGTCATGGATGACGCGAATCAAAGATGCTCGCGTCCACTGTGTAGTTCTCAACATACGATCGGCACCAGCACTCCCCCACCACAACGGTAGGTTCACCCTGGCCCGACGAAGGACCCGTAGGCCCAACCCCCACCAACACTCACGCGTCAGCAGGAAGCCTGGTCCCTCAGGACCCAACAACGTGCACCAGCCAGCAGCTCCACCTTCGACCCGTCCCAACCCTGCAAGCAGAGCGTACTGAGGTCGGAAGCATCACTCCCAACTGCACTGTCAATGTTCCACCCATGAGCTACCCGTCGGACACGTTCGGTCCGAATCAGGCGCCTGGACCAGCAACCAACCACCCATGATGAGCGACCAGCACTGACCAGATGCTCCTTAGAAAGGAGGTGATCCAGCCGCACCTTCCGGTACGGCTACCTTGTTACGACTTAGTCCTAATCACCGATCCCACCTTCGACGGCTCCTTCCACAAGGGTTAGGCCACCGGCTTCGGGTGTTACCGACTTTCATGACTTGACGGGCGGTGTGTACAAGGCCCGGGAACGTATTCACCGCAGCGTTGCTGATCTGCGATTACTAGCGACTCCGACTTCATGAGGTCGAGTTGCAGACCTCAATCCGAACTGAGACCGGCTTTTTGGGATTCGCTCCACCTTACGGTATCGCAGCCCTTTGTACCGGCCATTGTAGCATGCGTGAAGCCCAAGACATAAGGGGCATGATGATTTGACGTCATCCCCACCTTCCTCCGAGTTGACCCCGGCAGTCTCCTATGAGTCCCCGGCATAACCCGCTGGCAACATAGAACGAGGGTTGCGCTCGTTGCGGGACTTAACCCAACATCTCACGACACGAGCTGACGACAACCATGCACCACCTGTACACCGACCACAAGGGGGCGACCATCTCTGGCCGTTTCCGGTGTATGTCAAGCCTTGGTAAGGTTCTTCGCGTTGCATCGAATTAATCCGCATGCTCCGCCGCTTGTGCGGGCCCCCGTCAATTCCTTTGAGTTTTAGCCTTGCGGCCGTACTCCCCAGGCGGGGCGCTTAATGCGTTAGCTACGACACAGAAACCGTGGAAAGGTCCCTACATCTAGCGCCCAACGTTTACGGCATGGACTACCAGGGTATCTAATCCTGTTCGCTCCCCATGCTTTCGCTCCTCAGCGTCAGTTACGGCCCAGAGATCTGCCTTCGCCATCGGTGTTCCTCCTGATATCTGCGCATTCCACCGCTACACCAGGAATTCCAATCTCCCCTACCGCACTCTAGTCTGCCCGTACCCACTGCAAGCCCGAGGTTGAGCCTCGGGATTTCACAGCAGACGCGACAAACCGCCTACGAGCTCTTTACGCCCAATAATTCCGGACAACGCTTGCACCCTACGTATTACCGCGGCTGCTGGCACGTAGTTAGCCGGTGCTTTTTCTGCAGGTACCGTCACTTTCGCTTCTTCCCTACTAAAAGAGGTTTACAACCCGAAGGCCGTCATCCCTCACGCGGCGTTGCTGCATCAGGCTTTCGCCCATTGTGCAATATTCCCCACTGCTGCCTCCCGTAGGAGTCTGGGCCGTGTCTCAGTCCCAGTGTGGCCGGTCACCCTCTCAGGCCGGCTACCCGTCGTCGCCTTGGTGAGCCATTACCTCACCAACAAGCTGATAGGCCGCGAGTCCATCCCCAACCAAAAAATCTTTCCACCACCAGACCATGCGGCCAGTGATCATATCCAGTATTAGACGTCGTTTCCAACGCTTATCCCAGAGTCAGGGGCAGGTTACTCACGTGTTACTCACCCGTTCGCCACTAATCCACCCAGCAAGCTGGGCATCATCGTTCGACTTGCATGTGTTAAGCACGCCGCCAGCGTTCGTCCTGAGCCAGGATCAAACTCTCCGTAAAAAAATACAGACCCAACACCCGAAGGCATCAGACCGAGTTGATTCTGACTGTTGACTGTCTACTGACAATCTTCAATCCAAAAGGAATTGCTTCATGACCCGATCGGCAAACCGACCAGGCACGAGGTCAATCAATAAATTGGCATTGACAATGTGCACGCTGTTGAGTTCTCAAGGACCAGACGCACT
>NZ_QKLC01000004.1:0-250053 GCF_003224385.1 Curtobacterium sp. MCPF17_003
ATGCACATACGCGGTATGCCTGCGCAAGCTCGGATCTGGACAGGGCGGAGAAACGGACGGGAGGCGCGGTGCCGGCTGGCACCGCGCCTCCCGTCCGCCCGGTCGTCGCGGTCGCGACCCGCGGTCGCGACCCGCGGTCGCTTCCCGGGGTCAGTGACCCAGCTTCGCCAGCTCCTCGAACTCGTCGTCGGTCAGCTCGACGGTCGCACCCGCGAGGTTGTCCTCCAGGTGCGCGACGCTCGACGTGCCAGGGATCGGCAGCATCACCGGGGAGCGCTTGAGCAGCCAGGCGAGCGCGAGCTGCGCCGGGGTGGCACCCTTGCGCTCCGCGATCTCGGTGAGCGGCGAGTCCTCGCCGGTCAGGCCACCCGTCGCCAGGGGGAACCACGGGATGAAGCCGATGCCCTGCTGCTCCGACCAGTCGAGCAGCTCCTCGGCGTCACGCTTCTGCAGGTTGTAGAGGTTCTGCACGGAGACGATCGTGGCGATCTCCTGCGCGGCCTTGACCTCGTCGACGGAGACCTCGGACAGGCCGATGTGGCGGATCTTGCCCTCGTCCTGCAGCTTCTTCAGCTCGCCGACCTGGTCCTCGAGCGGGACCTTCGGGTCGATGCGGTGCAGCTGGAACAGGTCGATGCGCTCGAGGCCCAGGCGGCGGAGGCTCATCTCGGCCTCCTGGCGCAGGTACTCCGGGCGGCCGACGGGCGGCCAGACGTTCGGGCCGGTGCGGGTGAGACCGGCCTTCGTGGCGATGACGACGTCGTCGCCGTAGGGGTGCAGGGCCTCCTTGAGGAGCTCCTCGGCGACGTAGGGGCCGTACGAGTCGGCGGTGTCGAAGAAGTTCACGCCGAGCTCGACGGCACGCTTGAGGACGCGGATCGCCTCGTCGTGGTCCTTCGGCGGTCCCCAGACGCCGGGGCCGGTGAGCTGCATGGTGCCGTAGCCGAGCCGGTTGACCTCGAGGTCGCCGCCGATGCGGAAGGTGCCGGAGGACGCAGCCGGACGGTTCGTGGTGTCAGTGCCTGTGGTCATGTCCCCGGTCTACGCCCGGTGCGTTGCCGGTCCCTGAGTCGGTGTCCCCCGACCGCTCTCCGCGTTCGCAGGGCTACGGACGAGTGGGCCGCGGGTACGGGGTCTCGCCGCGTTCGAGTCCGCCGACGAGCTTGGTGAGCCGGTTCGTCCGCACCGTGGCGTTCGGGGCGGTGGTGATGCGGTGCAGTACGGCGTACCGGTTCGTGGCGTCGAGCTCGGCGAACAGCGCGGCGGCTGCGGGGGCGGCATCGAGGGCGGCCTGCAGGTCCTCGGGCACCGTGGCCGTGGCCGATCCGGCGTAGGCGCGGTCCCACCGGCCGTCACCCTTCGCGCGCTCGATCTCGGCGTGCCCGCGCTCCCGCATCCGCCCGTCGGCGATGAGTGCGGCGACCAGGCCGAGGTTCCGCTGCGACCACAGCGAGGCCTTCCGGCGCGGGGTGAACCGCTGGCGGTACGTGGTGTCGTCACGCCCGCGCCGCTGCCCGTCGATCCAACCGGAGCAGAGCGCCTCGTCGAGGGCCGTGTCGTAGGTCAGCGTCGTCGGCTCGGTGACGCCCTTCTTGGCGAGGACGAGCCACACCCCGTCGGGTTCGTGCTCGTGGTCGTCGAGCCAGGCGCGCCACGCGGCGACGTCCGGCAGCACCAGGTCGACGATGTCCATGCGGTCATCGTAGGGCGCTGCCGGCCGTGAGCCCGGTCGGGTTCCGCGCTGAGCGACAGTTCACGGGGTGCAGGACGCGTGCAGTGTCGCTGGGGCCGAAACCCGGACCGCGCGCACCGTCCCCGGGCCGTCGTCAGACCCAGTGCGGCTGTGCGAGCACGCCTGCGGGGTCGGCCTGCTCGGCGATGCGGTGCAGACGGGTGGTGTTGTCGCCGAAGTACGCGGACGGGTCGGTGATCGATGCATCGCAGTAGTTCGCGTACGCGGCGTCGCCCCACGCCGGTCGCATCGCCTTCCGGAACTCCCGCACGTACGCATCGAACGGCGCGGGATCCGCCCCGTCCGCGAACACCGCCGTGTACTGCACGGTCATCAGCGCCGACCGCCAGGGGAAGGCCGAGTCCCCCGCGCCGACGTCCGCCACGGCGCCGCCGAGCGCGTCGAGCGCCACCCCACCCTCGAGGTTGCCCGTCACGTCACCCGCCGCGGCCGCCTGCCGGACGAGCACGTCGATCTGAGCGTCGCTGAGCTTCGCCGAGCCGATCGACGACGTCGCCGCCTCGGACACCCGCTGTGGTCTGCCGGCCAGGGCCGACATCGCTGCCCCGTACGCCAACTCGTCCGCCGTGTGGGCGAGCGGCTTCGCACCGGTCGACCGGACGAACCCGTCGACGGAGGCGTCCGCCCCGGTCTTCGACCCCGTCCACACACCGGTCACGGTGACGGTCGGCGCGGTGTGCCGACTGCCGTTCAGCAGCTTCAGGGACGACCACAGCTCCCGGTCGGCGGTCGGCGCCCAGTCCTGCCAGGCACGCACCACGGCAGCGGCGGCCGACCATGCGAACGTGATCGTGAAGAGCAGGACGGGAGGCGCGGCGTGCGTCCGGAACGTCAGTGCGGTCACGACGCCGACGGTTCCACCGCCCCCACCGCGGCAGGCCCAGAAGAGGTCGGGTTCGCGGGACGTCGACACCCGGTGCACGACCCCGTCCGGGGTGACGAGGGTGGCCCCCGTGAGCTGATCGCAGGTCAGACCGAAGGACCGGACGAGGACGCCGACTCCACCACCCAGGGTCAGTCCGCCGATGCCGACCGTCGGGCACGAACCGGCGCCGATCGCCCGTCCGGCCTTCGCGAGCTCGGCGTACACGTCGCCGAGCCGGGCACCCGGGCCGATCGTGACGGTCCCGTCGTCGTGCAGGTCGATGCCGTCCAGGTCCTGCGTGCTGATGACCAGCGATCGCGGCACGTCGGTGCCGGGCGCCCCTCCGGCCGACCACCCCGTGTACGAGTGCCCGCCCGCCCGGAGCGCCACCGGCGTCGAGGTGGTCCGGGCGAAGGCGAGGCCGGCCTGCACGTCCGCGGTGTCCGCCGCCCGCAGGATCCCTCGCGGGTCGGCGTCGTCGAAGCGCGGGTTCTCGAGCACACGGGCGTCGTCCCACCCCGCCGCACCGGACCGGAGCACGGTGCCGGACACCGCGGCGGTCAGCGCATCCCACGAGTCCGGGCCGCGGTCCGGGGAGTCACTCGGTGCAGGGTCCGGGGTCTGCGAGCGTGTCGCGGCGCTCGGTGACCGGCTGGGCTCGGGCCCCGGCCTGCTGCAGGCGGCGAGGATGCCGGCGACACCGAGACCGACTCCGCCGGCGATGAGCGCGCGGCGTGAGGTGGCGGTCGTCCGGTGGGAGCCTGCTGGTTCGGTCACCGGACCTGTCTACGCCGCGCCGCTGCTGATCCGGGTCGCACTCGCCCAGTCGTGCACCCAGCCGGGCACGGTCAGGTCGCGGTCCGCGCCACCCGCCGCCTCGAGCAGGTCCGCGGTCGGCACCGTCCCGCCGGAACGCCGCAGGAACCGGGCCTGCACCACGGCGCGGGCCATCACGGCACCCTGTCGCACGAACGTCTGCTCCAGGTACACGGCACGGTCGTCGACCCCGAGCACGTGGGTCCGGAGCTCGAACCGCTGCCCGAGCGTCAGCGAACGCTTGTACGTGATCGTCTGCGCCGAGACGACGGGGTACCAGCCGTGCTCGGCCAGCGCGGCCCAGTAGCCGGAACGGAGCATCAGGTCGAGCCGACCGAGGTCGAGCATCGACAGGTACTTGCCGTTGTTGACGTGGCGCAGCGGGTCCAGGTCGGTCGGGACCACCCGGAACGGCGTCCGCACCTCGTCCCAGAGCGACGCCCGGCGGCGTCCACCGACCCGAGCGCGCAGACGGGTGCGCAGCTGCAGCAGGAGCAGTCGGAAGTACAGGTTCACGGGACGATCACACCAGTGTGCGGAGCGCTCGTGCGAGCACCTTGGAGGAACCTCACGAAGCCCGAGGGCGTTCGTCGGACCAGAACGGCTGGTCCCGACAACGAGTCGAGACGGTTCGTCAGCCCGGGAACATGCCGCCCACACCGCTGCCGCCGGGGTGCGCTGCCTTCGACACGCCTTCGGCCGTCGAGCGCGCGGCGTCGGCGTCGGCCACGGCACGTGATCCCGCCGTAGGGTCGGAGAAGTCCTCGAGGTCCGAGAGCGCCCGCCGCCGACGGCGGTTCTGCACCTCGAGCACGACGAGCAGGGCGCCGAGCACGACGACCACGGCGACGACGATCCAGATGACGACCACGACACTCCCCCGAGCCCGGGGCGCCTGCCCCGTCCCTCGCAGCGTAGTGGTGCGGAGGCGGGTACCGACAGTGCCTCCCGCCGCCCCGGGGGACCGGGAGTAGACCTGCAGCATGCAGACACGCAAGCTCGCAGACCTCGAGGTCGGACCGATCGGCCTCGGAACCATGGGCATGAGCGCCTTCTACACGGGCGCCGGCACCGACGACGACGAGTCGATCCGCACCATCCACCGCGCAATCGACCTCGGCGTCACCCTGTTCGACACCGCCGAGGCGTACGGCCCCTACACGAACGAGGAACTCCTGCGCCGTGCGCTCGAGGGCCGTCGCGACGACGTCGTCATCGCGACCAAGTTCGGCCTGTACCACCACGAGGCCGGTGAGGAGACGCCGACGCAGCAGCGCGGGATCTCCAGCAAGCCCGAGTCCGTGCGCGAGGCCCTCGAAGGCTCCCTCCGTCGCCTCGGCACCGACCACATCGACCTCTACTACCAGCACCGCGTCGACCCGGCCGTCCCGATCGAGGACGTCATCGGCCAGCTCGCCGGCTTCGCGCAGGAGGGCAAGATCCGGCACATCGGCCTCTCCGAGGCGAGCGCCGCGACGATCCGGAAGGCCCACGCCATCCACCCGATCACCGCGCTGCAGAGCGAGTACTCGCTGTGGACGCGGGACCCCGAGGGCGACGTGCTCGACACCCTGCGCGAGCTCGGCATCGGCCTGGTGCCGTACTCGCCGCTCGGCCGCGGGTTCCTGACGGGTGCCATCACGAAGCCGTCCGACCTGGACTCCGACGACTTCCGCCTGGCGAACCCGCGCTTCCAGCAGGAGGCGTTCGAGCAGAACATGCGCATCGTCGACGCGGTCAAGGAGATCGCGACCGAGGCCGGGGCCACCCCGGCGCAGGTGTCGCTCGCCTGGCTGCTGGCCCAGGGCGACGACATCGTCCCGATCCCCGGCACGAAGCGGGTCTCCCGCCTCGAGGAGAACGTCGGCGCAGCCGATCTGACCCTCACGGCGGACCAGCTGTCGCGCCTGTCGGCGCTGCCGGTCCCGACCGGTGACCGCTACCCCGACATGTCGACCATCGGTCGGTAGACGCGACCACCTGACGACCTGGAGGCCCGTGGCGGATCCGTCACGGGCCTCCAGTCCGTCGTCAGTCGCGTTTGCGGACGCGAGACGCCGGCGTCAGCGCGAGACGCCCCCGAATCCGGCGGCGTCTCGCTGACTCGGCGGCGTCTCCCGAGGACGCCGGCGTCTCAGACTTCAGCGGCGAAGGACGCGGCCCGGACCTGCAGGTCCTCGATGCGCCGGAGGCGCGCTGCCTCGACGTCGTAGCCCTCGTAGGCGGGCGGCGGCAGCTTCCGGACGTTCCGCGAGCACTGGAAGTCCTGGCACACCAGGGTGCCGACGGTGTTGCCGTTCCGTCCGGCCGGCCCGGACCGTTTCGCGCTGTAGAACGCGACGTCGTTCGGCAGCTTGACGTCCTGGCACCACGAGCACTGGGCACGGGAGCGGGGCGAGGCCTCGGCCTGCCGGAACAGGATGCCGATCAGTTCACCGTCCAGGGTCGGCACGACGGCGTACGCACGCCGCCCGATCTTCGGGTCGCGCCAGCCGAGGTAGTCGAGCGCGTCCCAGTCGAGCGTCTCGAAGTCGGCGGGCAGCGTGAGGTCGGACACCTCCTTGCGCGAGGCGTTGACGAAGGACGTGCGGAGGGTCTTCTCCACGATGGGGAGCATGGGTGATCGCTTTCGTGCGGGCCCGGGGCGTGCGGACGCACACCGCACCGGGCGGAGGAGGTCAGGGTTCGACGAGGGCGGCCGCACCCGAGGGCACGACCGAGGGCCTCACGCCCTGATGCCGGCGATACGGGCGCCGACCACCTCCTGGAAGCTCACCCGACCAGCCTACGACCGGGTGTCAACCCCGGCCCGGTCCGTCCGCGGTCGGTTCGGCGTCGCCGTGACCAGGACGACCGAGCCCTCGTACGTCGGGCGGATCCGCAACGACCCGTGCCGCCGGTCCCACTCCCCCGACTCCAGCGCGGTCCGGAGCGCTGCCACCGACCGCCGGACGGTGAACTCGTCGACCAGTCCCCACGCCGGGTCCGCCTGGCGCACGCCGGGGTCGAGCAGTCGCTCGGGGCGGGCGTAGTACGCCTCGGCGAACCCGTCGACGCACGTGAACGGGATCCGCAACGGGGTGCTCGTCACGGTGTCGTCTCCCAGCGCGTCGGCGATCCGCGGCAGTGCCGGATGTCGACGGGCGTCGGTCGACAGCACCTCGGGCGCGTACTCGGCGAGCCAGGAGCGCTCGATGCGGTCGGGGTCGAACGTCAGGACCACGACGGGGCCCCGGGTCACGCGACGCACCTCCGCGAGCACGCGTTCGAGGTCGTGCCACTCGTGCAGCGAGAACGTCGTCATCGCGGCGTCGAAGGTGTCGTCGGCGAAGGGCAGTTCTCCGGCGGGCTCCGCGGTGGTCACGTCGCGGTCGGTCGGCGCGTACGAACGGGCACCGGCGCCGGCACCGGCAGCGGCAGCGATGTCGAGCACGGTCCGGGCGTCTCCGAGGGCCTTCGCGACCGCGCGGGCGAACGCGGGTTCGGGCCGGCGGTGCTGCCGGTGGTCCGCGCCTCCTGCTGAGCCGTCCGTCGTCCTCGTCACGTCCCCACCCTACGAATCCGCGGGCGCCGGGTCAGTCGACCGACTCGGACTCGGATTCCGACTCGCGCAGGGCCGCGTACTGCTCGGCCCGCTCCGTCGCGGCCCAGCTGCCGAGCAGCGCGAGCGACCGCTCGGACTCGCTGCCCGGTTCGGCCGAGTACGAGAACAGCGTCAGGCCGGGGTCGGCGACCAGGTCGAGCGCCTCGTAGGACAGCCGCAGCTCCCCCACGATCGGGTGGTCGATGCGCTTCTTGCCGGTGCGCTGCATCCGGACGTCGTGGGCCGCCCACCAGCCGCGGAACTCCTCGCTCCGGGTGGAGAGCTCGCCGACGAGCGTGATGAGCCCCGGCTCGCAGGGGTTCGACACCGCGGCGGTCCGGAGCACGGCCACGGCGTCCTTCGCGGTCTGCGCCCAGTCCGGGAAGAAGTCGCGGGCGGCCGGGTCGAGGAACGTGAAGCGTGCGGTGTTCACCGGGCGTCCGGGGCCGGCGAAGAGCGGTGCGTAGAGCGCACGGCCGAGCTCGTTCGTCGCGACGACGTCCCCGCGCTCGTTCCGCACCCAGGCCGGTGCGCCGGTGATGGCGTCGAGCAGCCGCTGCACGCCGGGGCGCACGCGGGTCGGCACGTTCCGGTGCATGACCTTCGCGCCGGAGTTCGCCAGGCGCGTGAGGTCCCACAGGTGCGCACGCTCGTCCTCGTCGAGCTGCAGGGCGCTCGCCAGGCCCTCGAGCACGCTGTCCGAGACGCCCTTGAGCGAGCCGCGCTCGAGTCGCGTGTAGTAGTCGACGCTGACGCCGGCGAGCATGGCGACCTCGTGCCGACGCAGCCCGGGGACCCGTCGGACCCCGCCGCCGAACGACGGCATGCCGACCTGCTCGGGGGTGAGCCGCGCCCGCCTGGAGGACAGGAAGTCGCGGATCTCGTTGCGCACGTCGATACCCATGCGACGAGCGTACGTGCCCGGGCCGTGCGTCCGGCAGGCACGGGCGGTACCCGTCAGTCGGTCAGGGAGCGGCGTCAGCTCCGATGCGCACCCGTGCGACGCGGTGACCGTCCATGGCGGTCACCTCGAGGCGGTGGCCGCCGGCCGTGACGACGTCACCGACCTCGGGCACGCGGTCCAGCTGCACCTGCACGAGCCCACCCACGGTCTCGTAGTCGCCGTCGGGCAGGACGGGGCCGCCGTCCGCAGCCAGGTCCTCGAGCACGGTTGCTCCGTCGACGCCGTCGTGCGCCAGCACGGACTCGTCGTACTCGGTGGAGTCCCACTCGTCGCGGATGCGGCCGACGAGGTCCTCGAGCAGCGCCTCGAGCGTGACCATTCCGGCGCTGCCGCCGTACTCGTCGACGACCAGGGCGATCTGGTGGCCGTCGGTGCGCATGTCCGCGATCGCACTCGACAGCGACTTCGTCTCGGGCAGGGCGAGCACCGGCCGGACGAGCGTGGCGACCGGGGCCGCGGGGTCGACCGGACGCAGCAGGTCACGGAGGTGCACGAAGCCCTGGACCTCGTCGCGCCCGCCGGAGGTCACGAGGTACCGGGTGTGCCCGGCTGCGATGGCCTGGTCGGTGGCCTCGGCGACGGAGAGGCCGGCGTCCAGCGTCGACACGTCGTACCAGGGGCGCATCGACTCGCGCAGGATGCGGTCACCGGCGTCCAGCGCGCTGCGGGCGATCCGGCGTCCCTGCTCGTCGACGCCGGTGTGCTCGTCGACCAGGCCGCGGAGCTCCTCGGTGCTCATCGACTCGCTGCGGGCGTTCGGGTCGCCGCCGAGCAGTCGCACGACGGTGTCGGTGGACTTCGAGAGCAGCCAGATCACCGGCCGCATCAGCACCGCGAAGCGCTCCAGGGTCGGGGCGACGGCCATCGAGAAGCCCTCGGCACGCTGCAGGGCGAGGCGCTTCGGCACGAGCTCACCGAACACGAGCGACAGGTACGCGATGACGAGGGTCATCAGCACCAGCGCGACGGCTTCGGCCGTGCCCTGCTCAAGGCCGAGCCCTTGGAACAGCGGCGCGACGTCGGGTGCGATCGAGGACGCACCGTACGCGGCTGAGAAGAACCCGGCGACGGTCACGCCGATCTGCACGGCGGACAGGAACCGGTTCGGGTCACGGCCGAGCTCGGCGACCCGCATCCCGCGGGGGCCGCGGCGTTCGAGCTGCTGCAGCTGGGATTCGCGGAGGGAGACGAGTGCGATCTCGGCGGCCGCGAAGACCCCGCCGACGAGCACGAAGAGGATGACGAGCCCGAAGGCGATCCAGGTGTCGGCACCCATCAGCGGGCAGCCGCCTCGGATCGATGACGGGCGGGCGGTCTGTGGGGATCGTCCATGCCTGTGAGTCTGCACAGGCAGACTGGGACATCACCGTACTGCCGCTCGACAGCAACTGTGGGTTCTGCGTCGATCCGGGACGGGGCCCTGCAGGAGTCGGTCGCTACAGGGTGAGCGAGCGACCGATGCGGGCTTCGAGCCACGCCTCCGGGTCGATCGGCGTGACGCCGTCCATCAGGACCTCGAGGTGCAGGTGCGCGCCGGTCGAGACGCCGGAGGACCCGACGAGCCCGATGAACTGCCCGGCAGCGACGGTGTCGCCGACCTTGAGCGGCGAGGAGCCGGGGATCATGTGGCCGTACAGCGTGGAGACCTGACGGCCGTCGACCACGTGGTCGATGATGACCGCGTTGCCGTACGAGAAGTAGGTGCCCGAGACCCGGACCTTGCCCGCGGCGACGGCACCGATCGGTGTGCCCATGCCCGGCGTGAAGTCGAGGCCCTGGTGCAGCGACGAGCACGCGCCGCACGGTGCGGAGCGGTACCCGAAGCCGGAGCTCATCTGCACGGGGCCGGGGAACGGCGAGCGGACGGCGCCGCCGAACGACACGGCGCCTCCGGCGGTCGCCGCGGTGCCGGCGGAACCAGCCGTCGTCGTGGTGACGGTCGAGCCACCGCCGACGGTGAACCCGTCACGGTCGGACCCGGCGGACGTGACCGCCTGGGTCACGGCGTAGTCCTGGGTGCGCACGATGGGCGCGATGGTCGAGGTGGCCATCGAGGTGCCGGCGCTCGCGTGGGCGGGCATCGCCGACGCGGCGAACATCGCGATCGCGGCGGCGGCGCTGGTGAGGGTGATGCGTCCGGCACGGGCCGACCGGGAGGCCCGGGGTGCGCTGGCGACACGGGTCGCCTTGGGTGCGGGGCGACGGACGACGCGCTGGATGCGGTCGTCGACGTGCTCGGTGGTGGCGCGCGCGGCTGCGGAGCGGCGGCCGGCCGGCTCGGTGGCCGAGGACGCGAGGACGACGGCCTGCACCGGCTTGGCGACCTTCGCGGCCTTCGGCGCCTTGGCCGGCTTCGCGGCCTTCGCCGGCTTGGCGACCTTCGCTGCCTTGGCCGGCTTCTCGGGCTTGGTGACCTTCGCGACCGGGGCCGTCTTGCTGCGACGCTGCGGTCCGCGTGCTGCTGCGCGCTCGGCCTCGAGGGCGGCGCGACGGGACAGGTGCACCACCGGGGTCTCCGGGTGCTGGTCGGGTTCGGGTGCAGTCGTCATGGCCGCCCACCATTCTGCACGACTCTGTCGCTTTGTACAGGCCCTTCCGTGATCTTTTCGTTACCGAGTGCGCTGGGAGGCGCCTGATCGCCACGGGCGGAAGCGTCCCCCGGGCCCTCAGCATCGGTACGGTCAGGGGAAAGCGACGGAAGGACCCGCACCATGGCCCGATCGCCGCGTGAGCGGTACGGAACGGTCGACCTGGCGTCAGCCGACGTCGTGCTGGCCGGTACCCAGGAACTCCTTCCCGTGCTCCGGGCCGCGGCCGTGCGCGCCGGGATCGACGCCGCGCGGATGCGGGTCATCGGGGTCGACGACCTGCCGGACCCCGGCGAGACCTGGGACGCGGCGCTGGCCGTCATCGCCATCCGCCGCCCCGGTGACGACCCCGCGTTCCACCGGGCGCAGGCGGCTGCCGAGCTCATCGCGCCGATGCTCGCGCCGCACGCCGTCCGCATCGTCGTCACGGTGTCCGGGGTGACCCGCCTCGCGCCGAAGCTCGAGCGCACGCTGACGTCCGAGGTCCTGCACCAGATCGATGCCGCATCGGCGTCGTCCGGGTTCCGTCGGCCCTTCCGGCCCCTGCGCATGCGGCTCGGGCTCGCCGGGCTCCGTGCCGCCGGCGTCCGCGTGTTCCGCGTCTCGATCGGCGACTGAGGCTCAGGCTCCGTCGGTTCCGGAGTCGTCCGGGGGCTGCCGTGTGGTGGTCATGCGCGCTCTCCCTCGCTCTGGTGTCGCGGAAGACCAGCCCACGCGCCGTTCCTATGTGTCGACAGTGCGCCTCCAGGGTGTCGGCCGAGCATCTGCCGCGCGCAGGTAGGGGCCATGTATCTTGATGTCGAGACATCCTGCGCCACGAGTACCGTGGACGTACCGACGGTCGAACAAGGGAGTACCCGCCAGCATGGCCAAGATCATCTACACCCTCACGGACGAGGCGCCGTTCCTCGCCACCCACTCCTTCCTCCCGGTCATCCAGGCCTTCGCCGGCACCGCGGGTGTCGACGTCGAGACCCGCGACATCTCGCTCGCAGGCCGGATCATCGCCCAGTTCCCGGAGCGGCTCACCGACGAGCAGCGCCTGGACGACGCCCTCGCCGAGCTCGGCGACCTGGCGAAGACCCCCGAGGCGAACATCATCAAGCTGCCGAACATCTCGGCGTCGATCCCACAGCTCAAGGTCGCGATCAAGGAACTGCAGGCGCAGGGCTACGACCTTCCCGACTACCCGGACGAGGCCACGACCGACGAGCAGCGCGACGTCCGCGCCCGGTACGGCCGCGTCCAGGGCAGCGCCGTGAACCCGGTGCTGCGCGAGGGCAACTCCGACCGCCGCGCACCCCTGTCCGTCAAGAACTACGCCCGCAAGCACCCGCACCGCATGGGCGCCTGGTCGCGTGACTCGAAGACGAACGTCAGCACCATGGGCGTCGACGACTTCCGGTCGAACGAGAAGTCCTGGATCGCCCCCGCCGACGACGTCCTGACGATCACCTTCGTGGCCGAGGACGGCAGCGAGCAGGTCCTCAAGCAGTCGATCCCCGTGCTGCAGGGCGAGGTCGTCGACGGCACCGTGCTGCACGTGGCCGCACTCGAGACGTTCCTGCGGGAGCAGATCGAGCGCGCCGCGGCCGAGGACGTCCTGTTCTCCGTGCACCTCAAGGCCACGATGATGAAGATCTCCGACCCGATCATCTTCGGGCACGTCATCAAGGCGTTCTTCCCGTCGGTGTTCGAGCGCTACGGCGCCGACCTCGCCGCCGCGGGCCTGACCCCGAACGACGGCCTCGGCTCGATCCTCGCCGGCCTCGGTGCGCTGCCGAACGGCGCCGAGATCGAGCGTGCCTTCAAGCAGGGCATCGCCGACGGCCCCGAGCTCGCCATGGTCGACTCGGACAAGGGCATCACGAACCTGCACGTGCCGAGCGACGTCATCGTCGACGCCTCGATGCCCGCGATGATCCGCACCTCGGGGCACATGTGGGGCCCGGACGGCGACGAGCACGACACCCTCGCCGTCATCCCCGACTCGAGCTACGCCGGCATCTACCAGGCCGTGATCGACGACTGCCGCGCCCACGGCGCCTTCGACCCGTCGACGATGGGCTCCGTGCCCAACGTCGGTCTGATGGCGCAGAAGGCCGAGGAGTACGGCTCGCACGACAAGACCTTCGAGCTCCCCGGCGCCGGTGTGGTCCGCGTCACGACCGCCTCGGGTGACGTCGTCATCGAGCACGACGTCGAGCCCGGAGACATCTGGCGCGCCTGCCAGACCAAGGACGTCGCCATCCGCGACTGGGTGAAGCTCGCCGTCACCCGCGCCCGTGCCTCCGCGACACCCGCCGTGTTCTGGCTCGACGAGACCCGTGCCCACGACGCGAACCTCATCGGGCTCGTCCGCCGGTACCTCGGCGAGCACGACACCGAGGGCCTGCAGATCGAGATCCTCGCGCCCGAGGACGCCATGCGCTTCTCGCTCGAGCGGATCCGCCGCGGCGAGGACACCATCTCGGTCACCGGCAACGTCCTGCGCGACTACCTGACGGACCTGTTCCCGATCATGGAGCTCGGCACCTCGGCGAAGATGCTCTCCGTCGTCCCGCTGCTGGGCGGTGGCGGCCTGTTCGAGACCGGTGCCGGTGGTTCCGCGCCGAAGCACGTGCAGCAGCTCGTGCAGCAGAACTACCTGCGCTGGGACAGCCTGGGCGAGTTCCTCGCACTGGCGGTCAGCCTCGAGCACCTCGCCGGTGTGACGGGCAACGAGCGGGCGAAGATCCTGGGCGAGACCCTCGATCGCGCCACCGGGACGTTCCTCGAGCAGGACAAGTCCCCTGGTCGGAAGCTCGGCTCCATCGACAACCGCGGCAGCCACTTCTACCTGGCGAAGTACTGGGCCGAGGAGCTCGCCGCGCAGACCCAGGACACCGAGCTCGCGGCGTCGTTCGCGGACCTCGCGGCGAAGCTCGGTGATCAGGAGCACACGATCGTCGACGAGCTCGTCTCGGTGCAGGGCCACCCGGCCGACATCGGCGGCTACTACCGCCCGGACGACGCCAAGACGAGCGCGGTCATGCGCCCGTCCGCCACGTTGAACGCGGCGCTGGCAGCGCTCTAGCAGCGACCTGCTCGCGGACGGGAGGCCCGGTGCCAGCTGGCACCGGGCCTCCCGTCCGTCCGTGGTCGCGTCCGCACCACGAAACCCGACCGTTCGTGCTCACGAAGCGACACGGGGGACGCGCGGGGCGTCAGCCGCGGGACGGCACGGGCGGGCCGGCGGCCAGCAGCCCGGTGAAGACCAGGGCGACGGCCACGACCCCCATGCCCGCGGCCACGGCGGGCCGGCGCACCACGAAGAACAGCAGACGGTCCCAGAAGCCCGAGTGGGCGTCCGGCGAGCGGCGCCAGGAGCCCTCGAGCATGCCGCGGCGGGCGACCGCGACCTCGAACGGCACGGTGGCGTACGGCACGACGGCACTGGCCCAGCCGAGCACGAGCGCCCCGAACGACCACCGCTGGTTCACCGCGACGACCGTCGTGACCACCAGGTACGCCAGGAACACGAAGCCGTGCACCCCACCGCCGATGCGCACGCCCCAGTCGCCGGCGTCCAGGCCGTACTTGAGCACCATCCCGAGGATGAGCAGGGTCCAGGTCACGAGTTCGGCGACCGCGGCGGCGCGGAACAGGGAGCGCGGAGTCATGGCCTCCATGGTGGCGGACCCGGTTGACAGACAGCAGGACGCCCCGGGCCGATCGACCCGGGGCGTCCTCGACGTCGGGTCAGTGCCGCACGACCACCGTCTGGCCCAGGCGGTTCACGCCGGCGCGCGCGTCCCACGTGCCGGTGTTCGCGGTCTGGATCGCGAAGGCCGGGTTCGACGCCACCGAGCGTTCGGGTGCCGGCAGGGCGAGGGCGACGTCCCAGCGTCCCTTCGGCAGGTGTGCGAGCGACGCCCGGACGGTCACGGTCCGGCCCGGCTGCCACGACGACGCGTCGGCGCGCACCGGCACGGTGACCCGGCGGTGCCCGTCGGTCAGGACGAGCTGCACCGGGCGGCTGTTGTACGGCGCCGCCCAGCCGTCGTTCCGCACCGACACCGCGACCGACGGCGTGCGACCGGTGGTGACGGTGCTCGAGGTCATCGTGAAGCGGTAGCCGAGCTTCTTCGCGGCGTCGGTCATGCCGTCCGCGCCCCAGGTCGCCAGGACGTCCTTGTTGTAGTCGAGGTTGAGGTAGCTGTAGTGGTACTTCGCCATCTCGGCCGAGGCTGACGGGTACTCGGACCGCGGCGCGTTCACGGCGCAGGTCTCGCCACCGACGGGGACGTACCGCGACTCGGCGGCCAGGTAGTCCTGGTCGAGTGACAGCGGGTCGCTCAGGAACGTGCCGAAGTCGTCGGGCGAGGCGAGGAAGCAGTCGTTGTGGTGCCCGGTGCGCGACGCTGCCGACCCGTCGTGCGCCTGCTCCAGGGTGAGCGCACCGGCCGTGCCGGACGGCGTGCGGAGTGCGTCCTGCTTCATCTGCATCGTGCGGACCTGGACCGAGCGGCTGGACGGCAGGGCCGCGAGTTCGGCCTGCAGGACCTGCCGTCGGGCGTCCTTGTCGGCCTCGGTCAGCACGCCCGGGTTCGACGGGTCGCTGGCGAAGTGGTCGGTGTAGTAGCCCTCGCCCCAGAGCCCGATGAACCCCTGCTGCAGGGTCGGGATGACGTCGGCGTTCCGGCGGAGCGTCGGGGTGAGCTGCTGGATGTGCGCGAGCACGGTCGACAGGTCGGCGTCGCCGTAGGGCGCCGAGTACGGGTACGCACCGCCCTGCACGTACGCGAACCGGGTGATCACGCCCACCCCTGCCGCACGTGCGGTGTCGTAGTCGCGCTGCACGAGCCGCAGCCAGGCCGGACTGAGGCGCTGCTGCTGCACGAACGCCTCCATGTAGAACACCCGGACGATCTGGGTGACCCCCTCGGCGCGGTAGCCGCGGAGCGTCGCGGCGTCGAGCGGTGTGTACCCGCTGCCGTCGGCGCGGTAGTGCGTCTCGGTGGTGTGGTCGAACCCGCGCGAGGGGTTCGGGATGACCGCGTCGCTCGCCGTGTAGGTCACGGTCGAGGTGGTCGCGGTCCGTGTCGGGTGGTGGCCGGTGGGCGACGACGCCCACGCGGTGGTCGGTACGGCGAGTGCGAGTGCCGCCGCGAGTGCGACGGTGGTGATGGTGCGGTGCTGCATCGGACGAGCCCCTGTCCTCGGCGCGGACGGTGATCGGCGCCCCCTGGCGCTGCCGTCCTGCGCGATTGTGATCTGAAGGTAGGCCGAACGATCAGAAAACGCCAGTGGATGCGCGAACCGAGCACGGGTAGCGTTGCCTGCATGTCGCCGTCGACCGAGAACCGTCCCCTGAACATCGTCGTCTGGAACGAGAACGTGCACGAGACCCGCGGTGACGCGACGGTCATCGGGCACTACCCCGACGGCATGCACACCGTGATCGCCGAGGCGCTCCGGCAGCTGCAGCCCGGGGCCGACGTCTCCACCGCCACCCTGCAGGAACCCGACCACGGCATCACCGCCGAACGGCTGGCCACCACGGACGTGCTGTTCTGGTGGGGGCACGCCGCCCACGACGAGGTGAGCGACGCCGTCGTCGACCTGGTCGTCGACGCCGTCCACGCCGGCATGGGCCTGGTGGTGCTGCACTCCGGCCACTACTCCAAGCCGTTCAAGCGCCTGATGGGCACGACCTGCTCGCTGAAGTGGCGGAACGACGGCGAGCGTGAACTCGTCTGGACCGTCGCGCCCGAGCACCCGATCGCCGCGGGGGTCCCGCACCCGATCGTCATCGACCGGCAGGAGATGTACGGCGAGTACTTCGACATCCCGCGCCCCGACGAAGAGGTGTTCCTGTCGACCTTCGCGGGCGGCGAGGTCTTCCGCTCCGGCGTCGCGTACCGCCGGGGGCTCGGCAAGGTCTTCTACTTCTCGCCGGGCGACCAGGAGTACCCCGTCTACCACCACCCGGACATCCAGCGCGTGCTGTCGAACGCCGCCGCCTGGGCCGCCCCGGTGTCCGAGCGCCGCGAGCTGACGGCCGACCCCCACCCGCGGGACTGGTTCCTGTCGGACGATGGGGGTAGACAGGTCGGGTGACCAACCATCTCGACGGTGCGCACAGGCGCACCGCGGTGATCGAGGCGCTCGCCGTCTTGGGATCAGGACCCGAGGAGCGCTTCGATCGCATCACCCGCATGGCCCACGAGGCGTTCGACGTCCCGTTGACCTTCCTCAACCTCGTCCACCACGACCTCGTCACCACGCAGTCGACCTTCGGCTGGCACCAGGGATCGAGCGTCCCCGCCAGCGAGCAGTTCTGCGCGTCGACGGTGCTCACCCGCGAACCGATGGTGATCCCGGACGCGTCGCTCGACGCCCGGTTCGCGCACACGGCGGCGGTGGCGGAGCACGGCATCCGGTTCTACGCGGGCGCACCGTTGACCATGGTCGACGGCACCCGGGTGGGCACGCTGTGCCTGATGGACGCTGTTCCGCGCACGTTCTCGCCGGACGACGTCGCCCTGTTGGGTGACCTGGCCCGGTGGGCGGAGCGTGAACTCGGCGTCGCCATCGACCGCGGACGGGTCCGTCGGGTGCTCGACGGCCTGGTGCCGGACCCGGTCGCGGTGCCGGGGTACGACCTCGACGTCCTGGTGGCCCAGCACGACGACGGCGGGGGTGACGTCGCCGACTGGCGCGTCGCACCGGACGGTGCCCTGCACGTCACCGTCGGCCGGGTGAGCGCGGCCGGCCCGGCGTCGGGCCTGCTCGCCGCGGCGGTCCGCGGTGCCGTGGCGGCACGGACCGGTTCGGCCATGTCGGACGCGATCGTCGGCCTGGAGGCGCAGGTCACCGCCGACCTGTCGGCTGCGGACGCCGTCGGCTCGCTCTTCCACCTGCGGCTCGACCCGACGTCGGGTCACGTCGACTTCGGCGACGCCGGCCACGGTCTCGCGGTGTTCGTCCCCGCCGACGGCCCGGCTCGCGTCCTGCACCCGCTCGACCTGCCGCTCGGGCTGCAGCCGGAGTCGATCCCCCGGTCGCCCGGCGCGCTCGACCTGGAACCCGGCGACCGGCTGGCGATCTGCACCCAGGGCGTCCTGACGCTGGACGGACTCCGGCACCTGGACGACCTCGCTGCGCTGGTGCGCTCCGCTCCGGACGGGGCCACGGCGGTCGAACGGGTGCGCGCGGCGGTCCCCGCGGACGCCGCGGTCGACGTCACGCTGGTGGTGCTCACACGGCACTGAGCGGGATGGGCCGCCTGGGCGTCGCGTGCTGCCCCGGGTGGGTCAGGAGCGGAAGCGGTCCTGCCGAGGGCGCGGGGTGCCGGTCAGCGCGACCACGAGCAGCGTCGCGAGCAGGGCGAACCCGGCGAGCTCGATGCCCAGGCCGGCGAGCTGCCAGTACGCGCTGCCGACGTGCTGCGGCTGCGTGATCGACTCCGGCCACCACGACTCGATGAGCGGGAACGAGCCCGGGAACGGGTCGAGGCCGAACACCACGAGGCCGCCGAGCAGCAGCACGACCCCGAGGGCGGCCATCGCCCCGCGGGACCGACCGAGCATGTGCACCACGAGGGCCGCTGCCATGCCGGCGAGGCCGACGACGGCGAGCAGGAACGCGAGCACCACGATGGTCTGCGGCGCGAGCGCGACCCAGTCCAGCACCGCGATCGGCAGCAGCAGCCACCGCCCCGTCCGTGCCCAGCGCGCAGGGTTCCGCCATCCGTCCATGGCGACCGACCGTAGGGCACCCGGCCGAACGCCTGCCGAATGCGGCCAGTGGACCCCGGCGGCAGTCCGCCCTGGCTACGATCGGACCCCATGGCGCAGGACCGACCGACCCGGCAGCAGCGGTCGCTCGCGACCCGCACGGCGATCATCGAGGGCGCGGCCGCGGAGTTCGACGAACGCGGGTACGTCGGCGCCTCGATGGACGGCATCGCCGAACGCATCGGGATGACCAAGGGCGCGCTGTACTTCCACTTCAGGTCGAAGGCCGACATGGCGGGTGCCGTGATCGCCGAGCAGCACGCGATCTCCCGACGGTACGGCGAGGCCGCGGTGGCGAAGGGGACGACGCCGCTCGAGTGGATCGTGTGGTTGGCGCAGGGGCTGGCCGTGCAGATGACGACCGAGGTGGTGGTCAGCGCCGGTGTCCGGCTGTCGACCGACGTGGCCGCGAGCGACGTCGACCGGCAGGACCCGTACACGGACTGGACGACGGTGGTCGCCGGGTTCGCACGGCAGGCCGTCGACGCGGGCGAGATCGACCCACGGTGGGACCCGGAGCTGGTCGGCCGGGTCGTCGTCCGTGCCTACACCGGCGTGCAGACCGTTTCGGACGTGATGACCCGCCGGGCCGACCTGTTCGCGGGCCTGCGGGAACTCTGGACGGTCCTGCTGGACGCGTTCGTCACCGAACGGCTGCGTCCGGAGATCCCGCGGCTCGTCGCGCTCATCGCTCCGGAGTGACGCGGGTCCCCCCAGGGAAACACCCACGTCACCTCGTCCCTGAGACTACCGAGGAGGATCTCGCGCCACCGGCCCCAGTTCGCGGGCGTGTGTCCGGCGGCCCACTAGCCTGACGCCGTGCCCACACCCGCTGCCGAGGTCGACGTCGACGTCCCGCTCGTCCGGGCCCTGCTGCGCGACCAGCACCCCGACCTGGCCGTGCTGCCGCTCGAGGTCGTCGCGAACGGCTGGGACAACGTGGTGCTGCGTCTGGGCGACGACCTGGCCGTCCGGGTCCCCCGTCGGGAGCTGGCCGCACGCCTCGTCGAACACGAACAGCGCTGGTTGCCGGCCATCGCCGCCCGGGTCGGATCGGTCGTCCCGGTGCCGGTCCCGGTGCGCACGGGCCGCCCCGCCCTCGGCTACCCGTGGTCGTGGAGCGTCGTGCCGTGGCTGCCCGGTACTGCGATCGGTGAACGGGCGGCCGGGGTCCTCGTCGCCGAGGCGCTCGCCGCGTTCGTCGGGCTCCTGCACGTCCCCGCCCCGGACGACGCCCCGGCGAACCCGTTCCGCGGGGTGCCGCTCGCGTCGCGGAGCGACGCCGTGCTGACGCGACTCGACGGTCACGGCGTGCACCGGGCCGGAGAGCTCGCCGCGTTGTGGCGGACCGCAGCGGCCGTGCCCGCGCACGCCGGGCCTCCTGTCTGGGTGCACGGCGACCTGCACCCCTTCAACCTGCTCGTCGACCCGTCGGGCGGTGCCGACCGCCTGTCGGCCGTGATCGACTTCGGGGACGTCACCGCGGGGGACCCCGCCGTCGACCTCGCGACCGCCTGGCTGACGCTCGACCGGCCGGGGCGTCTGGCGTTCCGCGCGCGCGTCACGGCCCCGGAGGCCACCTGGCAGCGCGCACGTGGGTGGGCGGTCGCGCTCGCGTCCGCCCTGGCGACCGCTGACGAGCGCGCCTTCCGGAGCGTCGCGCAACGGAGCATCGACGCAGTGCTGGACGACTGAGTCCCCGCGGGGCTATCGTGACCGCACCATCCGTGCACAGCCGATCGGAGGGGCCGCCATGACCCTCGAGCTCCGCGTCCAGCACGACGTCGCCACCGACGCCTCCCCCGCCCCCGTCCGACCCGAGCGACACGGTCTCCGCGGCCTGCTCGACCGTCTGTCCGACCGCCGCGCCGCCGCCCGCGCGCGGCGGGTCGACGACCGTGTTCGCGAACTCGGCGAACTCGTCCACCTGATCTCGGACGCCCGCGCCGTCGTCGAACGCGGGTGGGTCCAGCACGCCTGGTTCGCCTACCTCGACGAGCACGGCCGCGAGCGCAAGGCCTCCAGTGCCGCCGCGATGGACGTGCAGGGCCGGCCGCTCGTCGGCGCCTGCCTGGTCGGCGCGGTCGTGTCCGCCGCCGGCGGGCCGCACGCGGTCCACGCGCCCCGGGTGCAGCACGCGCTCGACGTCGTGTGGCACGCCCTGGCCCGCGACGAGGGCGAGCCCGTGCTGTGGTGCCCCGCGCCGGACATCCGGATGGGGCGCGTGCGTGACCTGACGAGCTGGAACGACGCCCCGGCACGCACCGGTGCCGAGGTCGCCGGCCTGTTGCTGACGGCCGAACGGGTCGCCGTGCAGGAGTCGACGCGCCTGCAGGAGCTCCGGGTGGCACGATCGGGGGCATGAGCGACGTCGAAGCGGTCCCCGAGGTGCACCCCGCGAGCACCAGCACGCTGGCCGCGAGCGGCAACGCCCTGCTGTCGGACGAGGGGTCTGCGCGGAACCCCGACCGCGCGGCTGCCGACGCCGCGGTGAAGCAGACGCTGCACCGGTACCTGCAGAAGCACCGTGCGGCCCTGCTGGCCAAGCTCGACGGGCTGGCGGAGCGGCAGGCCCGCTGGCCGGTGACGCCGACGGGCACGAACGTCCTCGGGCTCGTGAAGCACGTCGCCGGGGTGCAGGCCGGCTACTTCGGCGAGGTGTTCGGGCGGCCGCTGCCGGACCAGCCCGCCTGGCTCGAGTCTGAGGACGGCGAGGACATGTACGCCACGCTCGACGAGACCATGGCCGACATCGTGGCCTTCCACCACCGCAGTGCCGCCCACGCCGACGCCACGATCGATGCCCTCGACCTCACCGCGACCGGCACCGTGTCGTGGTGGCCGGAGGGGCACCGGGACGTCACGCTGCACCGGATCCTGGTGCACATGGCGTACGAGACCGCCCGGCACGCGGGCCACGCCGACATCGTGCGCGAGATGCTCGACGGCCTGGCTGGCGACGGCGACGGCAACCTGGCCGACAAGTCGCCGGAGGAATGGGTCCGGTGGCGTGAGCAGCTCGTCGACATCGCGGAGCGAGCCGGGTTGCGCGGCTTCGACGCATAGCCGAGCACGCAGACCGATCGTTACCGTTCTCCCAGGGTTCACCCGGTGACCAGGCTCTGACCTGGGGTTATTCTCCAAGCAAATGTGAGGGAAATGGTCGTCCACCGCTGTGTGCGTTGTACAACAGGTGCAGCTGCTGCGTAGCTTTGGCCGAGCTCGTGCCCCGATCTGTGGGCAGTTCAGCCGACCGGAAGGGGAGCGCCCACCCGTGTTCCAGTACGTCGTGGAGCGATGGAGCCAGATCTGGTTCGCATCGTGGCAGCACTTCTCACTGGTCGTCCAGTGCGTCGTCCTCGCCACGGTCATCGCCGTGGTGCTCGCCACACTCGTCTACCGCAGCCCGCGCTTGACCTCCGTCGCGAACGGGGTGTCCGCCATCGGCCTCACCCTGCCCTCGTTCGCCGTCATCGGCCTGCTCATCGTCCCGCTCGGCTTCGGCGTCCTGCCGTCGGTCGTGACGGTCGTCTTCTTCGCCGCGCTGCCGATCCTGCGCAACGCGGTCGTCGGCCTCGCCGAGATCCCGCCCACCGTCGTCGAGTCGGCGCGCGGCATCGGCATGAGCCGGTTCCGCACCCTGCTGCAGGTCGAGCTGCCGATGGCGTGGCCGATCATCCTGAGCGGCGTCCGGGTGTCCGCGCAGATGGTGATGGGCATCGCCGCCATCGCCGCGTACGCGCTCGGCCCCGGGCTCGGCGGTTTCATCTTCTCCGGGTTGTCCCGCCTCGGTGGCGCCAACGCCCTGTTCTCCGTCGTGGTCGGGGTGGTCGGGGTCGTCCTGCTCGCCCTGGTCCTCGACCTGCTCCTCATCGGCCTCGGCCGCCTGACCATCTCGAGAGGTATCCGTGTCCAGCACTGACTCCGCCACCACCACCGCGCCCGACGGGGACGTCACCGGGCGCAGCATCCTGCTCGACGAGGTCACCAAGCGGTACCCCGGGCAGTCGAAGCCCGCCGTCGACGGCATCACGCTCGAGATCCCGGCCGGCAAGATCGTCATGCTCGTCGGCCCGTCCGGCTGCGGCAAGACGACGACCCTCAAGATGATCAACCGCCTGATCGAGCCCACCCAGGGCCGGATCGTCGTCGGCGACGACGACGTCACCGGCATCGACGGCGACGAGCTCCGCCGCCGCATGGGCTACGTGATCCAGGCCGGCGGTCTCTTCCCGCACATGACCGTCGCGGCGAACATCGCGATCGTGCCGAAGATGCTCGGCTGGTCGAAGGAGAAGATCGCGGCGCGCGTCGACGAGCTGCTCGACCTGGTCTCGCTCGACCCCGACACCTACCGCGACCGGTTCCCCCGCGAACTCTCCGGTGGGCAGCAGCAGCGCGTCGGCGTGGCCCGTGCGCTCGCGGCGGACCCGCCCGTCCTGCTCATGGACGAGCCGTTCGGCGCCGTCGACCCGATCACCCGCCAGCGCCTGCAGGACGAGCTCCTGCGCATCCAGGAGGAACTGCACAAGACGATCGTCATCGTCACGCACGACTTCGACGAGGCCGTGAAGCTCGGCGACTGGATCGTCATCTTCACCGAGGGCGCGCACATCGTGCAGTACGACACCCCGGAGCGGATCCTGGCCGAGCCGGCGAACGAGTTCGTCGAGAACTTCATCGGTTCCGGTGCCGGCCTGAAGCAGCTCACGCTGAACCGCGTGCGCGACGTCGAGGTCGAGTCAGCCGTGACGTGCTCCCCCGGCGAAGAGGTCAAGGCCGTGCTGCAGCGGATGAACGAGGCCGGCGGGCACCAGCACGCCGTCGTCGTCGACCACCGCCAGCGTCCGATCGGATGGCCGTCGCGCCGCCAGCTCGAGCGTCTGACGCGCATCCCCGACGGCGTCGAGCCCGGCCTGCCCGTCGTGGGCGAGGCAGCGACCCTCAACGACGCGCTCGACACCATGCTCGTCTCGAGCGCCGGCGCCGCGCTCGTCACCGGTCGTCGTGACGCGTTCCGCGGGGTCATCACCGTCGAGACCGTGATGGAGGCGATCACCCGCTCCCGCGCGACCGCCGCCGGAGACCAGGCCTACACGCCGGTCGGCACCAACACGAACCCGATCGAGACCATGCCGTCGTCGTCGGTGTCGGCCATGCCCACCGGAGAAGACCTGTGAGCGCAGTCGCCGTCGCCGGCCCCGCCACCGGTGCACGCACCTCGTGGAAGGGCCTGCTGTTCCAGCCGATCGCGATCCTGGTCGTCCTGGCCGGCTTCGCGGCGTGGCTCGCGACGGCGGACCTGACCCCGACGGAGCGCACGACGCTCAACCCGGCGGACATCCTGGCCCTGACCGGCCAGCACCTCGTGCTGACCCTGCAGTCGACGGTCCTGGTGCTCGTCATCGGCATCCCGCTGGGTGTCGTGCTCACCCGCGGGCCCCTGCGCCGGGCGAGCCCGTACGTGCTCGCCGTCGCGAACTTCGGTCAGGCGGCCCCGGCCGTCGGCCTGATCGTGCTGCTCGCCGCCTGGCTCGGCCTGAACAGCTCCTCCGCCGTCATCGCGCTCGTGCTCTACGCGATCCTGCCGGTGCTCCGGAACACCATGATCGGCGTGCAGAGCGTCGACGACCGCCTGGTGGAGGCCGGTCGCGGCATGGGCATGAGCGCCTTCAGCGTGCTGATGCGCGTCGAACTGCCGCTCGCGGTGCCGGTGATGCTCTCGGGCATCCGGACCGCCCTCGTGCTGCTCGTCGGCACGGCGAGCCTGGCCACCTTCGTCGGTGCTGGCGGACTCGGTCTGCTCATCACCACGGGTGTGACGCTGTTCCTGCCCAAGGTGCTCGTCGCCGGGGCCCTGCTCGTCGCCCTGCTCGCCCTCTCCATCGACTGGCTCGGCCGCGTGGTCGAGACGGTCGCACGACCGAAGGGACTCCGATGACCCGCCGCACCCGCAGCACCCGCCGCACCCGGGTCGGAGCCGCCGCGTTCGTCGCCGGTGCCACCGCCCTCGTCCTGACCGGGTGCGGCCTGCAGCCCGCCACGTCGTTCGTGCCCGAGGCCGGCGCCGGCTCCATCCAGCGCATCGACGACCTGCCGGCCGGCGCCCACATCACCGTGACGTCGAAGAACTTCACCGAGCAGCTCGTGCTCGGCAAGATCGCCGTGCTCGCGGCCAAGGCCGCAGGGTTCGACGTCACCGACGAGACGAACGTGCCCGGCAGCGTCGCGGTCCGTGAGCTGATGACCTCGCACGCGGCCGACTTCACGTACGAGTACACCGGAACCGCCTGGCTGACCTTCATGGGCCACGCGGAGGGGATCCCGGACAAGACCGAGCAGTGGACGGCGGTGAAGAAGGAGGACGCCGGCAACGGGCTGACCTGGCTCGAGCCGGCGCCGATGAACAACACCTACGCGTTCGCCGTCCGCAACGAGGCAGTCAAGGAACTGGGGGACGTCAAGACGCTCTCCGACGTCGCCAAGCTGCCGGTCGACCAGCGCACGTTCTGCGTGGAGTCGGAGTTCAACTCCCGTGCCGACGGCTTCAAGCCGATGCTCAAGAAGTACGGTCTGGAGCTCGGTGGGTCGGGATCGAACGGCGTGCCGAGCCGCAACGTGAGCATCCTCGACACCGGCACGGTCTACACGGCCACCGACCGTGGCAAGTGCAACTTCGGCGAGGTCTTCACCACCGACGGCCGCATCAAGTCGCTCGGGCTGACGGTGCTCGAGGACGACAAGGGCTTCTTCCCGGCGTACAACGTCGCGCCCGTCATCGACTCGGAGACGCTGAAGGAGTACCCGCAGCTCGAGGGGATCTACGACCAGATCTCGCCGAAGCTCACCGACGCCGTGCTGCAGGAGCTCAACCGCCAGGTCGACGTCGAGGGGCGTGAGCCGGCCGACGTCGCCTTCGACTGGATGGTGAAGGAGGGCTTCATCACGAAGCCCTGACCGTTCTCGACGTGCGCACCGACGGACGGGAGGCGCGGTGCCAGCCGGCACCGCGCCTCCCGTCCGTTCGTGGTCGCCTCTCAGGCCGCGGCGATGCGCGTCGCCGTGTCGCGGATCGACGCGACCACCGCCGCCCGCACCTGTTCCGGGTCGGAACCCTCGTGCCGAGCGGCACTGCGCAAGCCCGTCATGCACATGCCGAGGAGCATCTCGGCCGCCTGCGGGGTCGCCGCCTCCGGCCCCCAGGCCGGGTCGCGTGCGAGGATCGTGCGCACCGCGCCGGTCATCGCCTCGGCGACCGTGGTCATCCGCGTGACCTGCCGACGCATCAGCTGCGGGAACCGCACGATGACGGCCTTGCGCTCGAGCCGCTCGTGCTCGTCGCCGAACGACGACCCGAACACCAGGAACGCCAGGTCCACGACGGCCTGCGCCGCCGGCTCCCCTGCGACGGCCGCCAGGTGCGCCTCGAGGGTGGCGGGTTCGAGGTCGAGCTCGGTGTGCCCGAGGACCGCGTCCTCCTTGCTCTCGAAGTAGTTGAAGAACGTCCGCGGGGAGACGTCGGCCCGCGCGGCGATCTGCTCGATCGTGGTGCCGTCGACGCCCTGCTCGAGGGCCAGGGACCGCGCCGCCTCGGCGATGCGGTTGCGGGTCTCGATGCGCTTGCGGTCACGGAGACCGAGTTCTGACGGCGTCGCGGAGTCGGGCATGGCCCGACTGTAACCGGAACGTCACATGATCTACAGCAAACGCAAACTTGCAGTCGTGCATCGGACACTACGGTGAACCCATGACCACTCCCGTGCTCGAGGCCCGTGACCTCGCCAGGACCTACGGCCGCGGCGCGACGCGGTTCGACGCGCTCAAGGGGGTGTCGCTGGCGGTGCACCAGGGCGAGAGCCTGGCGATCGTCGGCAAGTCCGGCTCCGGCAAGTCGACGCTGATGCACCTGCTCGCGCTGCTCGACAAGCCGTCGGCCGGTCAGGTGCTGCTCGACGGCACCGACGCGGCGACGCTCGGTGCGCGGCAGGTCAACCGCACCCGGAACAGCACCTTCGGGTTCGTGTTCCAGCAGTTCTTCCTGACACCGAAGACCTCGGTGCTCGACAACGTCGTGCTCCCGCTCAAGATCGCCGGTGTCTCCGGAGCCGAGCGGAAGCGCCGGGGCATGGCGGCGCTCGATGCTCTCGGGCTGGCCGACAAGGCGAAGAACGACGCCAACGACCTGTCCGGCGGCCAGAAGCAACGCGTGGTCATCGCCCGGGCGCTGGTCGGCGAGCCGAGCGTGATCTTCGCCGACGAGCCGACCGGCAACCTCGACACGAACACCGGACAGGTGGTCGAGGACATGCTGTTCGGGCTGCAGCGCGAGCGGGGGATCACGCTCGTCGTGGTCACGCACGACGAAGAGCTCGCCGCACGCTGCGACCGCAGTGTCAACGTCCGCGACGGCCTGATCGTCGGCGGATCCGACGACGCGGTCGACGCGTCCGGCACGCACGGAAGGCACGCCGCATGAACTTCCTCGACCTCCTGCGCACCGCGGTCTCGAACACCTTCCGCTCGAAGCTGCGCACGACCCTGACCGTCATCGCGATCTTCATCGGCGCCTTCACGATCACCCTCACCTCGGCCATCGGCACGGGCGTCAGCAACTACATCGACAGCCAGGTCTCCTCGATCGGAGACGACGGCACCCTGGTCGTCACGAAGGCCGTGGACTCCACCTCGACCGACAGTGGCCCGGCGAAGTACGACCCCGAGGCGTCCGGCCAGAGCGTCGACCGCGGCCCGGCGTCGTTCTCGTACCTGTCACAGTCCGACGTCGACGACATCGAGAAGACCGACGGCATCGAGAGCCTCCGCCCCGCGGTCGCCCTCGCGCCGAAGTACGCCGAGTACGGGGACCAGGGCAAGTACGTCGTCTCGCTCACGGCCAACGCCGGCGAGCTCGACGCCGACCTGGCGAGCGGCGAGCAGCTCGACGACGAGACCGACGCCAACCAGGTGATGCTGCCCACCGATTACCTGAAGAACATGGGTCTCGGCAGCGCCTCGGCCGCCGTCGGCAAGGAGCTCACGTTCGCCGTCGACGACTACCAGGGCAAGCCGCACACGCTCACCGCCACCGTCGTCGGGGTGCAGAACGAGTCGCTGTTCGGCAGCGGTGCCGGGGCGAACGCCGCACTGACCGACGCCATGCAGGCCGCGCAGGAGATCGGCAAGCCCGACTCGATCGCGACGTCCTACGCCAGCGCCACCGCGACGCTCGACGCCGACGCCTCCGTCACGACGGTCAAGAAGTCCCTGGCTGACGACGGGTTCCTCGGCCAGACGATCCAGGACCAGCTCGGCCAGTTCCAGACCGTGA
This sequence comes from Curtobacterium sp. MCPF17_003, assembly GCF_003224385.1. Lineage (NCBI taxonomy): Bacteria > Bacillati > Actinomycetota > Actinomycetes > Micrococcales > Microbacteriaceae > Curtobacterium > Curtobacterium sp. MCPF17_003. The sequence goes on from NZ_QKLC01000004.1 coordinate 27,679, forward strand.
TCAGCGGCATCGTCGGGGTCCTGAACGCCTTCGCCGTGATCGCGCTCGTCGCCGCCGGCTTCGGCATCATCAACACCCTGCTCATGAGCGTGCAGGAGCGCACCCGCGAGATCGGCCTGATGAAGGCGATGGGCATGGGCGGCGGCAGGGTCTACACGCTGTTCTCGCTCGAGGCGGTGTTCATCGGGTTCCTCGGCAGCGCCATCGGCGCCGGGGTCGCGATCCTGCTCGGCACCGGGATCTCGAACGTCCTGGCCGGCACGCTCCTCAAGGACCTGCCGGGGCTGCAGATCATGCAGTTCGCGCCGGGGTCCGTCGCCACGATCATCCTCGTCGTGATGTTCATCGCGTTCCTGGCGGGCACCCTGCCGGCACGACGAGCGGCACGGCAGAACCCGATCGAGGCGCTCCGGTACGAGTGACAGGCAGGGCTGCCTAGTGTCGGAGCGGTGACGACGTTCGGACGCGACCTCGGTGACGGCTACACGCTGACGCTGCGCGACCTGACGACGATCGACCCGGTGCTCGCACTCGTGCACGCCAACACCGATCGTCTCCGGGCCGCCGAGCCCTGGGCCTGGGACCCCCAGACCCGCGAGGCCATCGCCCTGCACACCGAGCGGCTGCTCGGGCAGTTCGCGATGGACCGCGCGCTGCCCTGCGTCATTCGCGCGGACGACCGCATCGTCGGGGTGGCCTCGCTGACGTTCGACCCGTACCTGGGCCAGGCATCGCTCGGCTACTGGGTGGACGCCGGACAGGAGGGCCGTGGTGTCGTCCGGCGGGCCGCCACCGTGCTGATCGGGGTCGCCCGGGCGCGCGGGACCGCGCGGATGGAGATCCGGACGGCGGTCGACAACGCGCGGAGCCGGGGGCTCGCCGAGCGGCTCGGCTTCGCGCACGAGGGCACCCTGCGCGGCGCGCTGCCCCTCGGCCCCGAGCGTGTCGACGTCGCGGTGTACGGCCTGTTGCTCTGACGCCCGCCGCCCTCGTGCAGGCCGACCGACACCGGTCGCCGGTATCGTCGGAGCATGGCCTTGTTCGGACGACGCAACCCCGACGTGCGCGATCGACCCATCAGCCAGGTCGAACTGAAGCGGGCGGTCGACGAGGGCTTCCTCATCGCGAAGGCCGCCGTCACCATCGCGGTGGCCAACCGCATCATCACGAACGCCCTGCGTGACCAGGGGTACTTCGACCACGCGCTCATCGCCGAGGCCACGCGCGAGGAACTCCACCGCATGGCCGAGGAACAGCGGGGCGACGCCGCACGCATGCGGGAGATCCGCTCCACCTCGAGCAAGCAGAAGGGCCGTTCCCGCCACCAGCACGACTACCGGCGGGGCGACGACCTGAAGCTCCGGATGCGCGAGGCCACCTACGAGCAGCTCGCCACCATGCTCGACAAGCGGCGCGACGACCAGCACTTCGTCGACGGCATCGTGCTCGCCGCGCGGGCCCGCGCCTGGGACGACATCGGCACCACCGTCGTCGGACGCCTCGGTTGGGCGCAGCGTCCGGCCGACGACTACGAGATCGGCCGCGACGACCGGCTGCAGCAGATGCTCGACGAGGACTTCGCAGAGTTGCTCGCCGAGCACCCCGTCGGATCGGCCCCGGTCGACGCCGACGAACCGGACGACGCCGACGGCGACCAGGACGAGTCCGACCCGGCTGATCCCGACACCTCCCGCACCTGACCGACACCACACGCAGTCACGAGTCCCTAGGCTCGGTGCATGGTTGATGCGGTGGTCGTCGGAGCGGGACCGAACGGGCTCGCGGCAGCGGTGACGCTCGCACGCGCCGGACTGTCGGTCGAGGTCGTCGAACGGAACGACACGATCGGCGGCGGCGCCCGCACGGCCGAGCTCACCCTGCCCGGCTTCCTGCACGACGTCTGCTCCGCCGTGCACCCGATGGCCCTGCAGTCGGAGTTCTTCCGGCTGTTCCGGATGGAGGAGCGCATCGAACTCCGCCTGCCCGAGGTGCAGTACGGCCACCCGCTCGACGGCGGCCGTGCCGGCATCGCCTACCGGGACCTCGACCGCACCGCCGCCGAGCTCGGGGTGGACGGGCCGGCCTTCAAGCAGCTGATGGCCCCGCTGTCGAAGAACGCCGACCAGGTCGCCGACTTCGCCACCGACGCGCTGCTGCACGTGCCGCGGCACCCACTGACGGTCCTGCGCTTCGGCCTGCGGGCGCTCGAGCAGGGCACCGCCGCGTGGAACCTGCGTTTCCGCGGCGAGGCCGCCCCGGCGATGGTGTCCGGCGTCGCCGCGCACTCGATCCAGCACCTGCCCTCCCTCTCCACCGCGGCGGCGGCACTGTCACTCGGCTCGTACGCGCACGCCCGCGGCTGGCCGGTGCCGATCGGCGGCAGCCAGGCGATCGTCGACGCGCTCGCCGCCGACCTCGTCGCGCACGGCGGCCGCATCGTCACCGGGCAGGAGGTCCGGTCGCTGGGTGACCTCACCCCGGCGAAGGCGGTGCTGTTCGACACGAGCGTCCCGGGCATGCTCCGGATCGCGGGCAAGCAGATCCCGACCCCGAAGCGTGGGGCACTGCGTCGCTTCCGGTTCGGCAACGCGGCGGCGAAGGTCGACTTCGCGCTGTCCGACCCGGTGCCGTGGACCAACGAGTCGCTGCGGAAGGCCGGGACCGTGCACATCGGCGGTACCCGCCAGGAGATCGCGGCGGCCGAACGGGCGGTGGCGCACGGGCAGCACGCCGAGCGCCCGTACGTGCTCGGGGCGGAGCCGACCGTGGTGGACCCGACCCGGGCCCCGGCCGGCAAGCACGTCTTCTGGGCCTACGCGCACGTCCCCGCGGGGTCGGACGTCGACCCGACCGAGGCCGTCACCCGCCAGATCGAGCGGTTCGCGCCGGGGTTCCGCGACACGATCCTGTCGTCGAGTTCCCGCACCGCCGTGCAGATGGGCGAGTACAACCCGAACTACGTCGGTGGCGACATCGCCGCCGGTGCCGCGAGCTTCTGGCAGCTCGTCAAGCGCCCCGTCCTGTCCAGCGACCCGTGGCGGATGGGCGGTGGCATGTACCTGTGCTCCGAGTCCTCCGCCCCGGGCCCCGGCGTGCACGGCATGGCCGGGTGGCACGCGGCGAAGAGCGCACTCCGGCACACCTTCGGCTTGCCGGAGGACGTCGACCTCACCCCGGAAGGCTGATCACCATGGCGAAGAACGTCCGCATCCTGCACTGCCGTCCCGAAGCCGTCTTCGACGTGCTCGGCGACGGTTGGCTCTACACGACCTGGGTGGTCGGGGCCTCGCGCATGCGCAAGGAGGAGTCCGGCTGGCCGCAGGTCGGTACCCACCTGCACCACTCGTTCGGCGCGTGGCCGATCGTCATCAACGACGTCACGACGTCGCTGGTGTGGGAGCCGCCGCACCGCATGGTCATCCAGCCGAAGGGCTGGCCCATCGGCGAGGCCCGCGTCGAGCTGACGGTCGAACCGCACCGGCACGGCTGCAAGGTCACGATCACCGAGAACGCGGTGGCCGGGCCGGGATCGTACGTGCCCGACTTCCTCATGCAGCCGCTCATCTGGATCCGCAACCGCGAGACGCTCCGCCGCCTCGAGTGGGTGGCCGTCGGGCGCGCGGCGAACGCCTGAGACGCCCCACGAGACGGACGGGAGGCCCGTGGCGGCGTCGCCACGGGCCTCCCGTCCGCCCTGTGGGTGCGTCGACTACTCGGCGCGCGAGAACTCGCTGGCACGCGCCACCTGGTCGTCGGTCAGGGCGACGCCCGTGTACCGCTCGAACTGGCGCGCCGCCTGCAGGGCGATGACCTCGGCGCCGGTGATGACGTGCTTGCCGGCGTCCCGCCCAGCACGGACGAGCGGGGTCTCCGACGGGAACGCGACCACGTCGAAGACGGTGTGGGCAGCCTCGATCCGTTCCGGTGCGAAGGCGAGTGCGTCCTGCTGGTCGCCGCGCATGCCGAGCGGGGTGACGTTGACGACCAGGTCGGTCTCCCCCGCCTCACGCTCGTCGGCCACCCACTCGTACCCGTACTGCGATGCGATGGCCGGGCCGGTCTGTTCGTTGCGGGCGACGACCGTCAACCGGTCGAAGCCCGCGCCGCGGAACGCCGCCGTGACGGCCTTGGCCATGCCGCCCGAGCCGCGGAGCAGCACACGCGAAGCCGGGTCGACCTCGTGGGACCCGAGCAGAGCGGCGATCGCCTCGTAGTCCGTGTTCGACGCGGTGAGCACGCCGTCGTCGTTCACGACCGTGTTGACCGACTGGATCGCGGCGGCGGAGTCCTCGATGTGGTCGACCAGCGGGATGATCGCCTCCTTGAAGGGCATCGACACCGAGCAACCGCGGATCCCGAGCGCACGGATGCCGGCGACGGCACCGGGCAAGTCGGTCGTGGTGAACGCCTTGTACAGGAAGTTGAGGCCGAGCTCGTCGTACAGGAAGTTGTGGAACCGGGTGCCGATGTTGCTCGGTCGCGCGGCCAGCGACATGCAGACCTGCATGTCCTTGTTCAGGATGGGCATGCCCTCAGTCTCGCACCCTCTCCCTTTCGCGTCCTCGCAGCGATGGAGCGGTCCACGCAGACCGGGTGCCCCGCTCCGGGGTAGCGTCGGTGCCGATGACTGAGATCCCGGAGACCATGCGCGCTGTCCGCTTCGACGAGTGGGGTGACCGATCGGTCCTGCACGTCGCCGAGGTGCCCGTTCCCGAGGTGACCCCCGGGCGGGTGCTCGTCCGCGTCCGCGCCGCGGGCATCAACCCCGGTGAGTCGGCCATCCGCCAGGGTGCGTTCGGCGGCGACCTGCCGTCCGGACAGGGCACCGACTTCGCCGGCATCGTGGTGGCCGTCGGAGCCGAGGTCGACGGCGTCGACGAGGGCGAAGAGGTCATCGGCTGGTCGTGGGACCGCGCGAGCCAGGCCGAGTACGTCTCCGTGCCGGCCGTCCAGGTCGTCCAGAAGCCACGCCTGCTCGACTGGACCGTGGCGGGTGGCCTCGACGTCATCGCGACGACCGCGGCCGCAGCCGTGCGTGCGGTCGACCCGCGTCCGGGCGAGACCGTCGTGGTGTCCGGTGCCGCCGGCGGGGTCGGCGGCTTCGTCACCCAGCTGCTCGCGAACGAGGGCATCGACGTCATCGCCGTCGCGTCCGAGGCGAACCACGAGTGGCTCCGTTCCAAGCGCGCACGGCCGGTCGCGTACGGCGACGGGCTGCAGGAGCGCATCACCGAACTCGCGACGAACGGCATCGACGCCGTGATCGACACCCACGGTGCCGAGTACGTCCGGCTCGGCATCGCCCTCGGGGTGCCGGTCGACCGCATCGAGACGATCATCGCGTTCGACGAGGCCGCCGAGGTCGGGGCGAAGGCCTCGGGCAGCGCGGACACCGCCGACCCGGAGATCCTCGGGGCGCTCGCACTCGAGGTCGCGAACGGCGCGATCGAGGTACCCGTCGCCGCGACCTACCCGCTCGACCGCGTGCAGGACGCCTTCGAGGAGCTCGAGCAGGGCCACACCCGCGGCAAGATCGTCCTGATCCCCTGATCCCAGCGTCGCTCAGGGCTGGTCCGGGGGTTTCCCCCACCACGGTCGGGGTGCGTCCCGGATGCGCTGGACCGACGGCGTTGCGTAGCGTCGTCGGTATGAGCACACTCTCCCGTCCCCGCAACGGTCGTCTGCTGGCCGGCGTCTGCGCCGGTCTCGCCGATCGCTTCAACCTGTCCCGCACCCTGGTCCGGGTGGTCTGGGTCATCCTGAGCTTCTTCCCCGGGCCGCTGTGGATCGCGTACGTCGTGCTGTGGTTCGTGATGCCGCCCGAGGGTGGTCGGCGGCGCTGAGCGGTCCGAGCCTCGGCGCTGAGCACCGGTCCGTCCGGACGGGTTAGTGTGGCGGCGTGCCGGTCTCCGTCTTCGATCTGTTCAGCGTCGGTGTCGGCCCCTCGAGCTCGCACACCGTCGGCCCGATGCGGGCCGGTGCCGAGTTCGCCACGCTCGTCCGTGGCCTGCCCGTCACGTCCGTGGTGGTCGACCTGTACGGGTCCCTCGCGTCGACCGGGCAGGGTCACGGTACCCTCGGTGCCGTCGTCGCCGGGCTCATGGGGTCGCACCCGGAGACCGTCGACCCCGATGCCATGGTCCTCGCGCTCGACGCGCTGGAGCGCGACGGTGTCCTGCGGCTCGACGGCGGTGCGAGCGTGCCGTTCCGCCTCGCCGACATCGTCCTGCACCCCCTGACGATGCTGCCCCGGCACCCGAACGCCATGCGGCTGCGCGCCCGTGACGCCGACGGGACCGATCTGGCCGACGAGACCTACTACTCGATCGGTGGCGGGTTCATTGCGCGGGACGAGGCGGCCGAGCCGGCGACGGACGCGTCGGCGGCCGTCGCCGGTGCCGCGATCCCGGTCGACGACGCCGTGCCCCACCCGTTCTCGAGCGGCGCCGAGCTGCTCGCCGCGTGTGCCGGTTCAGGCCTGCCGATCAGCGGCGTCGCCCTGGCGAACGAGGCCGTCACTCGGACGGACGCCGAGATCCGGTCCGGACTGCTGGGCATCCACGGCGTGATGGAGTCGTGCGTCGACCGGTCCGTCCGCAGGGGCGGGTGCCTGCCCGGCGGGCTCGACGTCCGCCGTCGCGCCGCCACCTGGCACGAGCAGCTCACCCGCGAGGACCCCGACCACGACCCGCTGTTCGCGATGGAGTGGGTGAACCTCGTCGCCATGGCGGTCAACGAGGAGAACGCCACCGGAGGCCGCGTCGTCACCGCCCCGACGAACGGCGCAGCCGGCATCATTCCCGCGGTGCTGTACTACGCGCTCACGTACGTGCCCACGGTCGCCGACGCTCCCGCCGCCGAACGCGACGATGCCGTCGTGCGGTTCCTGCTCACCGCCGGGGCGATCGGGTCGATCTACAAGGAACGGGCGTCGATCTCCGGCGCCGAGGTCGGCTGCCAGGGCGAGGTCGGCTCCGCCGCGTCGATGGCGGCAGCGGGGCTCGCCGAGGTCCTCGGGGGCACGCCGGAACAGGTCGAGAACGCCGCCGAGATCGCGATGGAGCACAACCTCGGGCTGACCTGCGACCCGATCGGCGGCCTGGTGCAGATCCCGTGCATCGAGCGGAACGCGATCGCGGCGAACAAGGCGATCAACGCCGCCCGCATGGCCCTGCGCGGCGACGGGGTGCACCACGTGTCGCTCGACCAGGTCGTCGAGACGATGCGGCAGACCGGGGCGGACATGTCGTCGAAGTACAAGGAGACCGCGATGGGCGGACTCGCGGTGAACGTCCCGCTCTGCTGAGCGTCGTGGTCGCGTGCTCGCGCGTCAGGCGTGCAGGAGCGTCAGCAGTCGCGCCGTCTCGGTGGCGATGGCGTCCCGGCCCGCCGACACGTACTTGCGCGGGTCGACGACGTCCGGTCGCTCGTCGAGCACGGTGCGGAGCGCACGGGTGAACAGGCCGTTCAGGTGCGTCGAGATGTTGATCTTCGTCATCCCCGCGTGCACGGCGCCGCGGAGTTCATCGTCGGACAGGCCCGAGGACCCGTGCAGCACGAGCGGCACCGGCACCGCGGCACGGAGGCGCTCGACCAGGTCGCGGTCCACCGAGGCCTCGCGGGTCTGCATCGCGTGCGAGGTCCCCACCGCGACCGCCAGGGCATCGACCCCGGTGTCGGCCACGAACGCGGCGGCGTCGGTCGGATCGGTGCGGACGCCGAGGGCGTGCACACCGTCCTTGCCGCCGACCTCGCCGAGCTCGGCCTCGATCCCGACACCCGCGGCGTGACACCGAGCGGCGAGCTCGCGGGTCGCTGCCACGTTGGCGGTGAAGTCCAGGTGTGAACCGTCGTACATGACCGAGTCCACGCCGAGTTCGACCCCGGCCGCGACCAGCTCGGGGTCCTCGATGTGGTCGAGGTGCACGAGGACCTCGACGTCGGCGGCACGTGCGACCGCCTGGGTCGCGGTCGTGATCGGTGCGAGGCCGCCGTGGTACCGGACGCAGTTCTCGCTGATCTGCAGGATCACCGGCAGCCCGGCCAGCTCGGCGCCGGACACGATCGCCTCGGCGTGCTCGAGCAGCACCACGTTGAACGCACCGACCCCGCGGCGTGCCGTTCGGGCGGTGTCGAGCAGGCCGGTGAGGGCGAGGTCGGTGATCATGCGGGGGTCCTCGTTCGGTCGTGGGCGGGAGCGGGCTGGGCGGACAGGAAGCGGTGGACGTCTGCCGGGTCGACCGCGCCGGCCACCGGCTGGAGGACGGCGGCGGCCCCGTGTGCGGCGGCGGACCGCAGGGCTCGGAGCAGGGTGGCGTCGTCGGGGGCCGGGACGCTGCGAGCGCCGACGAGGACACGCACGAGCCCGGCGGTCGCTGCGTCACCCGCGCCGGTCGGGTTGCCCGAGACCCCGGGGACCGCCGGCACCTCGAGCGCGTGCTCGGCGGTGTGCGCGGCGATGCCGTCGGACCCGCGAGACACCACGACGACCGTCGCGCCGAGTCCGAGGAGCCGGAGTGCCCCCGAGCGCTCGTCGTCGGTGCCCGTGGCCTCGAGCAGTTCCTCGCGGTTGGGCTTGCAGACCGTCGCCCCGGCCGAGGCGGCCGCCAGCAGCGCCGTGCCCGAACAGTCGACCACCGAGAGCACACCGCGGCGGCGAGCGGCGGTGACCCAGCGGGCGACGACCGTGGGATCGGTGTCGCGGGGCAGGGAGCCCGACACGACCAGGGCAGCTGCGGGCGGGGCATCGGCGGCACCGTCGGCACCGCCGGCACCGACACCACCGTCGAGGAGTGTCTCGACCGCGGCGGTGACCGTGTCCCACTCGTCGGGGCTGAGCACGGGTCCGGGCTCGCCGAACATCGTCGGGTGGGCGAGGTCGTCCACCACCGTCACGGTCGTGCGGGTCTCACCACGGACGGCGACGTCGGTGTGGACGAGCCCGAGGTCGTCGAGGGCGTGGGCGATCCAGTGCCCGCCGTCGCCGCCGAGGGGCAGCACGGCGTGGGTCGGCGTGCCGGTGACGGCGAGGACCCGCCCGACGTTCAGGCCCTTGCCGCCGGGGCGCCGCTGGACCTCGAGCACGCGCTGGGTCTCGCCGATGCGCTGTTCGGCGACCCGGTAGGTCACGTCGACGGCCGGGTTCGGGGTGACGACGAGGATCATGCGACCACCGCCGTCGGCAGGGCTCGGACGCTGCCGCGCTCCGGGTCGAGCACGACCAGGTCGGCGGGGGCACCCACGCTGAGCGGTGCCGGAGCCCCGAGCAGGTGCGCCGCACGCCCCGCCGACGCCGCGACGACCTCGGGCAGGTCGGTCCCCGCGTCGAGCAGGCGGCGGACGGCGTCGGCGACCGTGATCGTGCTGCCCGCCAGTGACGAACCGTCGGCGAGCACGGCGAGCCCGTCGCGGACGGTCACCGCCGAGCCGGCGACCGTGTACGCGCCGTCGGGGCAGCCGGTCGCGGCCATGGCGTCGGAGACCAGGACCATCCGGCCCGGAGCACTGCGCTGCACGAGGGTGACCGCCACGGGGTCGAGGTGGTGGCCGTCGACGATGCACTCGAGCAGCACACGGTCGTCGGAGAGCGCGACCCCGACCGGCCCGGGCGCACGGTGGTGCAGCGGGGGCATGCCGTTGAACAGGTGGGTGACGAGCGAGGCTCCGGCGTCGATCGCACGGCGGGTCTGCTCGGCGGTGGCGTCGGTGTGGCCGATGGCGACGACGACCCCGGCTTCGACGAAACGGGCGACGGCGTCGAGTGCACCCGGCAACTCCGGCGCGAGCGTGACGATCCGCAGGGCGCCGCCTGCGGCGTCGCAGTAGGCGTCGACCTCGGCGGGGTGCGGGGCGTGCAGCAGGTCCACGCGGTGCGCCCCGCGACGGGCGGGCGCGAGCCACGGCCCCTCCAGGTGCAGGCCGGCGAGCGTGCCGTCCGCGACGAGCGGCCGGAGCCGGGCGAGGGCCGCCACGGTGTCCGCGCGCTGGCCCGTGGCGATGGACCCGACCAGGGCGGTCGTGCCCCGTGACCGGTGGTGTGCAGCGGCGGCACGGGCGTCCTCGGCGGAGCACACGGAGAAGTCGTGTCCGAGCGCCCCGTGGGCGTGCAGGTCGACGAACCCGGGCACGATCGCGCCGTCGACGGTGACGGCGGTGTCCGTGCGCATCGGGGACCCGGTGCCGGTCGCCAGCACAGTGTCGTCGTCACCGATGACGAGCCAGCCGTCGTGCAGGTCTGCCTGGGCCGTGACGATGCGATGGGCCCGGACGAGGGTGGTCACAGCAGGACCCCGGTCTCGGTCTCGAGCAGCGCGCGTGCGAGGATCCCTGCTCCGATGGCGCCGGCTGCGTCGCCGTGCCGGGCGGGAACGATGACGGGGACACGGACGCCCTGCAGCCGCTCCGTGACGGCGTCGCGCAGCGGGTCGAGCAGCAGCGGGCCCGACTCGGCGAGTCCCCCGCCGACGATGATCGTGTGGACCCCGGCGACCGTGGAGGTCCAGGCGAGTGCGTCGGCCAGGACCCCGACGCAGTCGTCCCAGACCGCACGGGCTGCGGGGTCGCCCTGGCGGACCAGGAGCATGGCGGCGTGCGCGGACGGAGCGCCGGAACGACGTGCGACTCCCCCGGCGGACGCGATCTCCTCGACGCGGTGGCCCGCGTGCGGACCGGTCTGGATCCGGACCTGCCCGATCTCCCCCGCCCAGCCGCCGCCGGACACGACGACGCCGTCGACCACCAGGGCGCTCGCGAGCCCGGTGCCGACCGGCACGAACGAGACCGACCCCTGCGAGAGCGCCGGGTCACCGGCCCGGACCTCGGCCAGGGCGCCGGCGCGGACGTCGTGGCCGAAGGCGAGCGGCACGTCGATCCCCTGCCGCAGGAGCTCGGCGCGGACGAGGTCACGTACCGGGACGTCGCGCCATCCGAGGTTGACGGACAGGTCCACGGTGCCGCGGGTCTCGTCGACGACGCCGGGGGTCACCACCCCGATGGCTCCGAGCGGCGCCCGTCGCGTGGCCTGTGCGGCCAGTTCGGCGACGACGGCGGCGAGGCGCCCCGCGTCAGGGTCGTCGCGCGGCGTCGGTACCCGGGTCTCGTCGAGGACGAGTCCGTCGGCCGTCGTCAGCCGGGTCTTGATGCCCGTGCCGCCGACGTCGACCCCGAGCACCGCGCCTGCGCCACCCATCAGGTGAGGATGACCGACCGGGTGAGCGACCGGGGGTTGTCCGGGTCGAGCCCGCGTCCCTCGGCCAGGGCGACGGCGAACCGGTGCACGACGACGAGTCCGGCGATCGGGTCGAGGTCGTGCTGGACGAAGCGAGCACCGGTGGCGGCGACCTCGTCGGCCAGGCCCTCGGGCGCAGTGCCGAGCGACCAGACGAGCCGGCCGGGCTGGGCGATCGCGATGGGACCGTGCCGGTAGTCCATCGCCGGGTAGGACTCGGCCCAGAACTGCGCCGCCTCACGCGTCTTCAGCGCGGCTTCGAACGTCAGGCCGACGGCGGCCCCACGACCGACGAACGAGACCTGCTCGGCGTCGAGCAGGTCGTCGATGAGCACCGTCAGCGCGGTCTCGGCCTGGGCTGCGAGGGCGTCGACGTCGTCACCGATGGACGCCCGCAGCAGCGCGAGCGTCGTGGTCGCGAAGCGGGTCTGGACGACCGAGCGCTCGTCGGCGAAGGGCAGGGCGACCACCTGGTCGGCGACGGCCGCGGCGGGGCTGTCGGCGACCGCCGTGATCAGGACGGTCCGCTGGGACGGCAGGGCCTGCAGCAGGTCGACGATCTCGGTCGTCGTGCCCGAGCGGCTGATCATGAGCACGCGGTCGTACTCGCGGGACGCCGGGTACTCGGACCCGGCGAAGGCATCGGTCACGCCGAGGCCCGCCTGCTCACGCGCGACGGCGTAGCTCATGGCGATGAACCAGCTCGTGCCGCAGCCGATCACGGCCACGCGCTCGCCCGGCTGGGGGAGCGCATCGGCGAAGGTCGGCAGGAGCGCGGCGGCTGCACGCCAGGTCTCCGGCTGCGAGGCCAGTTCAGCGCTCACGAAGGTGTCGGTCATGGGAGCCTTCCGGGTCCGGATCGATCCGGGTGATCGATGATCAGGAAGCGTAGCGAGCGATCGTGCGCAAGGGAAGGGGAAAACGTCATTTCCGATCACCGTGCGACGGTGGTGACGCCGTAGGATGACCGTCATGACCCCCCAACAGCGGCTGAACGCCCTGCTCGAACTGGTGAGCGAACGCGGCAACGTGTCGATCGCCGAGATCGGGGAGCTGCTCGGGATCTCCGCCGCCACGGCCCGCCGTGACCTCGCGACCCTCGCTGACCAGCGGCTCGTCACGCGCACGCACGGGGGAGCGGCAGCACTCGGCGCCGGGTACGAGCTCCCGCTGCAGTACAAGATCGCCCGGCAGGCCGAGGCGAAGACGGCGATCGCCCGCGCGGCCGCCCGGTTGGTGCAGCCGGGGGAGACCGTCGGGCTCAACGGCGGGACGACCACGACCGAGGTCGCGCGTGAACTCGGCAAGAGCGAGCGGTTCATCCGCGCCGACGGCGAGTTCGGCATCACGATCGTGACGAACGCCCTGAACGTCGGGTACGAGCTGTCCGTCCGCGCCAACGTGAAGATCGTGGTCACCGGTGGTGTGGCGCGGCGGCAGTCCTACGAGCTCGTCGGGCCGCTCGTCCGGGACACCCTGGACGAGTTCGCCCTCGACCTCGTGGTGCTCGGCGTCGACGGGCTCACCGGCCAGTACGGTGCGACGACCATGCACGAGGGCGAGGCCGAGGTCAGCCGCCACTTCGCCTCCGTCGGGCGACGGGTCGTCGTGGTCGCCGACTCGACCAAGATCGAACGGTCGACCTTCGCCCGGATCTGCCCGCTCGACCGCATCGACGTCCTGGTCACCGACCGGCCGGTGCCGGCCTCGTTCGCCGCCGACCTGGCCAGCGCCGGCGTGGAGCTCGTCGTCGCCGACTGAGCGCCCCCTGCGGCCACCCCGGAACGGTCCGGACGTTTCGATCGTGTAAAACCCTCCCCGGCACGGATGCGTGAGCGATCTGTGAGCGCCTATTGTGCATTCATGATCGATTCGGCATCATGGGCGTCACATTCACGCAAGGGAGCGATGAGCATGGGCGCTGACAACGCAGGACTCCGCGTCGCGGTGATCGGGATGGGCCAGCGGTCCGCCATCGCGCGCCACGTGGCCGAGGCAACTGCCGACGACCCGTCGCTGCACGCCCGGGTCGTGGCCGTCGCGGACGTCACCGCGGCCGGCCGCGATCGTGGGCACGACGAGTACCCGGACGCCCTGGTGGTCGAACACCACCGTGACCTCACCGGCCACGTCGACGCGGCCATCGTCACCACGCCGGACTGGACCCACGCCGAGATCGCGATCGACCTACTCCGCGCGGGCATCGCCGTCTACCTCGAGAAGCCGCTGGCCATCACGGTCGAGGACGCCGACGCCGTCCTGAACACCGCGGCGGAGACCGGCACGCCGCTGTACGTCGGGCACAACTTCCGGCACGCCGCCGTCGTCCGCCTGATGTGCGAGATCGTGGCCCGCGGCGAGATCGGCCAGGTCAAGGCCGTCTGGTGCCGGCACTTCGTCGGCAACGGCGGTGACTACTACTTCAAGGACTGGCACGCCGACCGCAGCAAGGTGAACTCCCTGCTGCTGCAGAAGGCGAGCCACGACCTCGACGTCATCCACGCGCTCGGCGGGGGTGACACCGCCCGGGTCGTCGGCATGGGGTCGCTGTCGGTCTACGGCGACGTCACCGACCGGCGCGACCGCAGCGGCGAGCTCATGGGGGACTGGTTCTCCCACGACAACTGGCCGCCGCTCGCCCAGACCGGGCTGAACCCCGTCGTCGACGTCGAGGACGTCTCGATGGTGATGATGACGCTCGACAACGGGGTGCAGGCCAGCTACGAGCAGTGCCACTTCACCCCGGACTACTGGCGGAACTACACCGTCATCGGCACCGAGGGACGCCTCGAGAACATCGGCGACACCGGTGGTGGCGTCGTGAAGGTCTGGACGCACCGCCGGGGATGGGACACGGCGGGGGACCGCGAGTACCCGATCGACGGCGTCGAGGACGGTCACGCCGACGCCGACCTGCTCACCATGACCGAGTTCCTGCGGTCCGTCGCGTTCGGCGAACCGTCGGAGCTCTCCCCGATCGCGGCCCGTGCCGCGGTCGCCGCCGGCGCGCTGGCCACGCGCTCGCTCCGCAACGGGTCCGTCCCCATCGACGTCCCCCCACTGCCGGCCGACACCATCGCGCACTTCACCCGTTCCACCCCCTCCACCCCGCATCCCGCCCAGACCGTCGGCTCCTGACGGCCGTGCGAAAGGACACCCCGATGACCGCACACATCCCCACCCGAGGAACCGGCGTGCGCCGCGTCCTCCTCGGCGCCGTCGCCGCCCTCGGCGCGGCCGCACTCCTGGCCGGCTGCTCCTCGTCGTCCGGGGCGTCCGACTCCGGTGGCGACTACGAAGCGGCGCCGAAGGACACCAAGGCGTCCTTGACCTACGCCGTCTGGGACGAGAACCAGGTCAAGGCGATCAAGGCCAACCTGAAGGGCTTCAACGAGGAGTACCCGGACATCAAGGTCAGCGTCGACGTCACGCCGTACGCCAACTACTGGACGAAGCTGCAGACCCAGGGCTCGAGCGACACCCTGCCCGACCTGTTCTGGATGAACGGCCCGAACTTCCAGCTGTACGCGGCCAACGGCAAGCTCGCGCCGATCACCGGCGAGGTCGAGTCGGGTGACATCGACGCGTCGAAGTACTCGAGCGCGCTCAACGACCTGTACACGTACGACGACACCCAGTACGGCGTGCCGAAGGACTTCGACACCATCGGTGTCTGGGTCAACAGGTCACTGTTCGAGCAGGCAGGCATGGACCTGCCGTCCAAGGACTGGACCTGGGACGACTTCCAGCAGACCGGCGCCGAGCTGTCCGAGAAGCTGAAGGCGAAGGGTGCCTACGGGGCAGCCGGCGGCATGGACGGCCAGACGACCTACTACAACACGATCCTGCAGGCCGGGGGATCCGTCGTGAACGCGGACGGCACCGAGTCCGAGTACGCCACGAAGGCCTCCGAGGACGGCCTGCAGTTCTGGACCGACCTGATCGACTCGGGGGCATCGCCCTCGATCAAGCAGCTCACCGACACGACGGCCGACCAGTGGTTCACCTCGGGCAAGCTCGCGATGTACCAGGGCGGCAGCTGGTTCCGCTCCGCGCTGACCGGCACCGAGCTCGAGAAGGACGTCGTCGCCTACCCGCTGCCGAAGGGCAAGGAGCAGGCGACCGTCATCCACGGTGTCTCGAACGTCGTGTCCGAGGCGAGCAAGGACAAGGCCGCCGCCCAGGCGCTGCAGGTCTACCTCGCGGGCAAGACGGCGCAGCAGCAGCAGGGCGACATGGGCGCGGTCATCCCGGCGTACGAGGGCACGCAGAGTGCCTTCACGAAGACGATGCCCGACGCCGACCTGCAGGTGTTCCTCGACGCGGTGGACTACGCGAAGCCGCTGCCGGTGTCGAAGAACACCGCCGCCTGGAACACCCTCGAGACCACCCTGCTGCCGAGTGCCTTCGACGGGTCGAAGCCCGTCGACCAGGTGGCAGAGGACCTCGCACAGAAGATGGACGCCGCCCTCGCCAAGGAAAAGTAGGACCCGCGCGTGACGATCAACACCGAGCGGCCCCCGGCCGCAGTCACCCCCGCCCGGACGACACGTTCGTCCGGGCGGGGCGGCCCCGCGCCGCGACCCGGCGGCGGTCGAGCACCACGACGGACCGACGGCTGGTGGCCGTGGCTCTTCGTGCTCCCCTTGCTCGTCGGCGTCGGCACGTTCTACATCTGGCCGATCATCCAGACGTTCTGGTACTCGTTCACCAGCTGGGGTGTCTTCGGGGGCGCCACGTTCACCGGCGTCGCCAACTACGTCCGGCTCGTCGGTGACCCGCAGCTCTACCAGTCGCTGCTCAACACGGTGATCTACACCGTGATCGTCCTCGCCGGGATCCCGATCGCGGTGTGGCTCGCCAGTCTGCTGAACACCCCGGGGCTGCGGTTCGCCCAGTTCTACCGGGTGCTCTTCTTCCTGCCGTACGTCGCCATGCCCGCGGCGATCGCCCTGGTCTGGCGCATCATGTACAACGGCGACTACGGCATCGTGAACTGGTTCCTCGGGAACTTCGGCATCGACGGCCCGTACTGGATCTCGACCCCGGGCTTCGCCCTGATCGCGGTGAGCCTGGTCGGCCTCTGGTCGTCCCTCGGGTTCTCGATGATCATCCTCGGCGCCGGGCTCAAGGACATCCCGCCGGAGCTCTACGAGGCAGCGGAGCTCGACGGCGCGAGCCGGTGGCGGCAGTTCCGCTCGGTGACCGTGCCGTTGCTCAGCCCGAGCATCTTCTTCGTGGTGATCGTCACGACGATCTCGAGCTTCCAGCTCTTCGACCTGCTGTACGCGATCCTCGGCAGCACCAACCCGGTGATCCCGAAGACGATGTCGCTCGTCTTCTACTTCTACAGCGCCGGGTTCATCGACAACGACAAGGGCTTCGCGGCCGCGATCGCCATGGTGATCTTCCTGCTCATCGGCATCGTCACGCTCGTGCAGTTCCGTGTCCAACGGAAGTGGGTGCAGGGATGACCGCCACCGTCACACCTCCTCGGGCCGCACGCCGGCCCGGCCGTCGCGGCGGCAGCCACTGGTGGATCCACGTCGTGCTCGGCGTCGGCGGGTTCGCGATGGCGTTCCCGTTCCTGTGGCAGATCATCATGTCGCTGTCCACGAACGCGCAGGTGCAGTCCGTCACGCCGGTCTTCTGGCCGGGGGAGCTGCAGTGGCAGAACTACGCGCAGGTCTTCGAACGACTCCCGTTCCTCAGCCAGCTCGGCACCTCGGTGTACGTCACGATCATCCGCACGCTCGCGCAGATCGTCCTGTGCACGCTCGCCGGGTACGCCTTCGCCCGGATGCGGTTCCGCGGACGGGCGGCTCTGCTCGCGATCGTGCTGTCGATCCTGCTCGTGCCCTCGCAGGTCTACCTGATCTCGCAGTACCAGATCGTGCAGGGGCTCGGCTGGCTCGACACCCTGATGGGGATCGTCGCGCCCGGGCTGTTCAGTGCCTTCGGCACGTTCCTGATGCGGACCGCGTTCCTGAACATGCCGCCCGAGCTCGAAGAAGCAGCGCGGATGGACGGCGCGAACCCGTTCCAGACGTTCTGGCGGATCATGCTGCCCCTGGCCCGTCCCTCGATCAGTGTGCTCGCGATCACGACCGTGCTGTGGTCGTGGAACGAGCTGCTCTGGCCGCTCGTGGTCTCCACCCGCGCCGAGGACATGCCGCTCGCCGCCGGCCTCGCGACGCTGTCGAGTGACCGCACGATCGACTACCCGGTGCTGATGGCCGCCAGCCTGATGGCGATGGCGCCGGTCCTCATCATGTTCGTCGTGCTGCAGCGTCGGGTGATGGACGGGCTCGCGTCGTCCGGTCTGAAGTGACCACCGCGACCCCCGGCCTGGAGGCCCGTCCCGCGTCCGTCGCGGTCCTCGCCGCCGCCGTGGGGTCACCGGACGACTCCGCGACGGTGGCGGCCGAACTGGCCGCCACCGTCGCCGACGCCGGGTCCGCGGAGCGGGACGCGCTGCTGGTGGCGGCGCTCCGCGCCGCGGTGCCGGAGAGCGCCGACGCCCTCGCGGAGCGGGGCCTCCCGCGCGCGCTCGCCGAGGCCTCCGTCGCCGACGTCGACCGCAAGCTCGGGCGCTACGGGCTGCACGGCACCGGGGTGGAGTGGCTCGTCGCCGTGGTGACCGGGCGTGTGGTGGCCGTGGGGCGCCTCCAGTTCGAACTCGGCGACCACCTGGCGGACGGCACACCGGCCTGGGGTGTGCACGTGCCGGAGACCGGGCCGCTCGACCCGGTGGCCTGCGACCGCTCGTTCGCCCGCGCGCCCGAGGTCCTGCGCGGCCTCGCGCCGGAGCTGGCTGCCGACCGGTGGCAGTGCCGCTCCTGGATGCTCGATCCGGGGCTGCCGGCCGCGCTCGGTCCCGATGCCAACCTCGTGCGCTTCGCCCGGCGCTTCCGTCTCGTCCCGCCGGGGGAGCACGACGCGACCGAGGGGGACGCCAGCGTCGCGAAGTTCGTCTTCGGGGTGCCGCTGGCGACCGCTCGGTCCGCGGCGCCGTCCGGTCGGTTGCGCGCGGCCGTGCTCGACCGGTGGGCGAGCGGTGGGCACTGGACCGAGCGGACCGGCTCCGCACCGGTCGCGTGACCACCCGCAGCCCCGGCCGCGTACCGTGCACGGCATGACGAAGCCCGACCACGACCACCTCGACGACGGCGTCGACATGACGTTCGAGGAACGCCGACAGGACACGTTCCGCCGCATGTCCGGATCCGACGAGCACGACGCCGATCCCCGGGTCGAGGTCTCGCGTGCCGAGGACGGCGACGTCCGCATCGACGTCGCCGACACCGCGGCGGTCCGACCCGGCGAGTGACACCCTATCCGGCCCTGGTGCGTCGGGGTCGGTGGGGCACGGCATGATCGTGTCGTGCACCTCGTCCTCCGCCGCGTCGAAGGCGGCGTCCTCGCGACGCCCCTGACCGACGCGGGGACCGCCGGGGGTGAGCCGGTCCGCCTGGACGAACCGGGCCTCCCGGCCTTCGTCGCGGCCCACGACGCACCGGGCGTGCGCTGGGTGTGGGACGACACCGCGCGCTGGTACCCGGCCGTGCTCGCCGCTGGCGGGCGTGTCGGACGTTGCGTCGACCTGCGCCTCGGTCGTCGTGTCCTGCGGGCCGCGCTCGCTGCACGGGGATCCGCGCTCGCCGCTGCGCCGCCCGACGCCCTGGACGCCCCGGTCGCCGAACCCCGCGTGGTCCGACCGACGCAGGCCCAGCTCTTCGACGACGCCCTGTTCACCGCCGCTGCGCCCGACGACGAGGTCGACCCGGTGGCGGAGTTCCGCGCCCAACTCGCCGCACTGGCGGGGTCGAGCGCTCCGGGTGCGCTCCGCCTGCTGCTCACCGCGGAGTCGGCCGGGGCGCTCGTGGCGGCCGAGATGCTGCACGCCGGGCTGCCGTGGCGTGCCGACGTGCACGAGCGGCTGCTGGAGGACGCCCTCGGGCCGCGCGTGCCCTACGGGGTGCGGCCGCGACGCCTCGAGGAGATCGCCGCCGTCGTGCGCGAGCGCCTCGACGACCCCGGGCTCAACCCGGACTCACCCGCCGACGTCCTGAAGTCGCTGCGCCGGGCCGGGCTGATGGTCACGAGCACGCGGAAGTGGGAGCTGCAGGAGATCGAGCACCCCGTCATCGAGCCGCTGCTCGAGTACAAGCGCCTGGCGCGACTGCTCACCGCCAACGGCTGGACCTGGCTCGACGACTGGATCCGCGACGGACGGTTCCACCCGAAGTACGTCGTCGGCGGTGTCGTCACCGGGCGCTGGGCGGCCGACGGCGGGGGAGCGATGCAGCTGCCGAAGGGCATCCGCGGCGCGGTCATCGCCGACCCCGGGTGGAAGCTCGTCGTGGCGGACGCCGCGCAGCTGGAGCCCCGGGTGCTCGCCGCGATGTCCGGCGACCGGGCGATGGCCGCGGCCGGCGACGGACGCGACCTGTACGACGGCGTGGTGGCCTCGGGTGCGGTCGAGACCCGGCAGCAGGCCAAGGTGGCGATGCTCGGTGCGATGTACGGGGCGACCCAGGGCGAGGGCGGTCGGCTCGTGCCACGCCTGGTCCGGGCGTTCCCGCAGGCGCTCGACATGGTGGAACGGGCCGCGCGTGCCGGGGAGCGCGGCGAGCCGGTGACGACGCTGCTCGGGCGGACGTCACCGGTACCCGAGGACTCGTGGTTCGAGGCCCGGAACCAGGCGTACACGGTCGAGGGGACCCCGGCGATGCAGCGCGCGGTCGAGTCCCGTGCCCGGAGCTGGGGGCGGTTCACCCGGAACTTCGTGGTGCAGGGGACCGCGGCCGAGTGGGCACTCGCGTGGATGGGGTCCCTCCGCTCGCGGCTGCTCGCGCGGTTCCCCGGAGCCGTGACGGACGGGCCGCACCTGGTGTTCTTCGTGCACGACGAGATCGTGGTGCACGCTCCGGAGGAGCACGCGGAGTGGGTGGCGACGCAGATCAGGGAGGCCGCCGTCGACGCCGGACGGCTGTTGTTCCAGGACTTCCCGGTGACGTTCCCGCTGTCGGTCGGGGTGGTCGGGGCGTACTCGGAGGCGAAGGACTGAAGCAGCCGGGACGGCTCCCGGCGGCTTCGGGCAGGGTGGACGGATGCACACCGAACGCGGGGACGCCGCCGACCGCACTGTCGGCGAAGTCGACCTGACCCGCTGGCGCTCCCGCGTCGGCCGCAGCGTCGCCGCTGCGTGGACTGCGCTCGGCAAGCGCTTCGGCGCCATGCCGGTGCTGCTGCTGACCCTCGCCATCGGTCTGGGCGTCGCCGTCCTCGCCACGTGGATCGCCTCCGAGGTCTACGACGCCGTCCGGGAAGCCGACGACGTCGCGGTGCTCGACCGACCGGTCCTCGACTGGGCCCTCACGCTCCGATCACCCACGGCCGACACCCTCGTCACGTGGTGGACGGACATCGCCGGCACGATCGGGATGCCGATCGTCGCGCTCGGGTTCCTGGTCGGCTTCACGATCCAGCGTCGTGCGTGGACGCCGCTGGTGCTCCTCGTGGCGGCGAGCGGTGGCTCGCTGCTCATGACGATCGCGGGCAAGGACCTCATCGGTCGCGCCCGTCCGCCGCTGTCCGACGCGGTGCCGCCGTACGAGACGTCGCCGTCGTTCCCGTCCGGTCACACGCTCAACTCCACGGTGATCGTGGGCACCATCGTGTACCTGCTGCTCCTGCGGCAGTCGCGCGTCGTCACCCGGGTGTGGACGATCGTCGTGGGCACCCTGTTCGTGCTGTCGGTCGGGGCATCGCGGGTGTTCCTCGGGCACCACTGGCTGACGGATGTCCTGGCGGCGTGGGCGCTCGGACTCGCCTGGCTCGCCCTCGTGATCACGGCGCACCGGTTGTACCTGACGGCGCTCCACCACGGTGCCGAGCCCGCGCCGGACGTCGACCGCATCACTTCGTGAGCAGAAGACGTCGGGTCGTTCGCCCGCACCCGACGTCTTCTGCTCACCGAGTCTCCGGGCGCCACCCCGACCGCCCCGCCGCCGCCACCGTCCCGCGCCGCCGTGCGCGAACGGCAGAGCGCCGTCAGCCGCGACCGGTAGGTTGCCGGGCATGGAAGAACGGGTCTTCGGCGGCAGGTACCGCGTCACGGGCACGCTCGGACACGGTGGCATGGCGTCCGTGTACCGGGCGGTCGACGAGCAGCTCGGTCGCGAGGTCGCGGTCAAGGTGTTCCGCATCGGCCCGGTCGACCGCGGGGAGCGCGCCCGCGCCGAGGCGGAGATCCAGACCCTCGCGACGCTGCGTGCACCCGAGCTCGTCACGCTCTACGACGCCGCTCTCGACGACGTCGACGGCGACTCCTACCTCGTGATGGAACTCGTGCCGGGCAGCGACCTGGCGACGCGTCTGCGCGAAGGCCCGCTGGACCCGGCGACCGCCGCCCGGCTGGGTGCACAGGTCGCCGACGGCCTGGCCGCCGTGCACGCGCAGGGGATCGTCCACCGTGACGTGAAGCCCGCGAACGTCCTGCTCGAGAGCGACGGCCGACACGTCAAGCTCGCCGACTTCGGGATCGCCCTGCTCCGTGACGCCTCACGCGTGACCGGGACGGGCACCGTGATGGGGACGGCCGCGTACCTGGCCCCCGAGCAGGTCCTGGCGAAGGAGATCACCGGCAAGGCCGACGTCTACTCGCTCGGACTCGTGCTGCTCGAGTGCCTGACCGGCCGCCAGCCGTTCCCGGGCAGTGCCGTCGAGTCGGCCACCGCCCGGCTCACCCGCTCGCCCGAGATCGACCGGCACCTGCCCACGGCCTGGCGCACCCTGCTGCACGTGATGACCGCGCAGGACCCGGCGGAGCGCCCGACGGCGGCCGAGGCCGCCGAGCGCCTGCGTGCCCTGGGCCGCGACGAGCCGACGAACGCCACGCAGCTCCTGCCCGGGATGCCCGGTGCGGTGACCGCTGCGGCTGCCGGCGCAGCGGGTGCCGCGGCTGGTGCCGCCGCTGCGGCGAACGCCGACGACCGGACACAGGCGATGCCGGCCAGCGAGCTGCCGAACGGCGGCGCGCGTCCGGGCGACGACGCCACCCGCGTCCTGGACACCCAGCGCCCGAACCCAGCCGACGACGTCTCGACGACCGTCCTCGGCGCCCAGGCGAACGACCGAGGCGCATCGGGTCCGAGCGGGCCGACCCCGCCGCCGGTCGCGCCCCGCCCGGTCCAGGGGGACCAGCCCGAGGGCCAGCCGGAGAAGAAGAAGCGCGGACCGCTCATCGCCGCGATCATCGTGATCGTCCTGGTGCTCATCGGCATCGGCGTCGCGGTGTTCGCCCTCAACGGCGACGACGACGGCACCCCGGCCCCGACGGACACCACGTCGACCGCCCCGACCGAGCAGCAGCCGTCCGAGGACCCGGGCGAGGAACAGCAGCCGAGCGAACCGGCCGAGCAGCAGCCCTCACAGGAGCAGCAGCCGTCGCAGCCCGCCGAGGAACCCAGCGAGCAGCCGAGCGAACCGACCCAGCCGGAGCAGCCCACGCAGGACCCGCCCGTCGGCCCGGAGCCGAGCACCCCGGCCTCGAACCCGGTGCAGGAGCCGCAGGACGGCACGGGCGCGGTCGACACCACGTCGGACACCGCTCCCGGCAATTCCGGCAGCGCCCCGGGACACAACAAGGACTGACGACGCGCACTGACGACCAACACTGACGACCGGCACTGACACGCCGGGGTTTTCGTCCAGTCCCTGGAGCAAATAGGCTCGCCCTGTGCGAGAACTGCAACGGAGCGGTGGTCCGACGACGGCCGTGGCCGCTCGGAACGGTGTCGGCTTCGGGTCTGCAGAGGGCTGGCTCGTCGAACGACCAGCGGGCGCGCCGGTGGCCGAGGCGATCGTCCCCGGCTTCACCGGACGCACCATCGCCACCGGCGACGAGCTCTCCTGGGTCTGGTTCCCCGAGCGGACCCTGCCCGACGGGGCGTCGGAACCGACGGAAGCAGACCTGCCGCACTTCTGGGACGCCACGGCCTTCGCCCTCGACGTCGTCTTCACCGACGGCTCGCGGCTGCGTGACCACGCCGCGGTCCACGACCAGTACGGCGACGCGGTCACCCCGGACGCGCAGGACGCGGCCCGCAAGCAGTGGGTGGACCAGTGGAACCGTCGCGCGGTCGACCTCACGCCGTTCGCGGGGCTGGTCGTCGACCGCCTGGAGGCCCGGCTCGGCTCCGACGCGCCGGCTGCGGCCACCGACGGCGAGCGTCCCGCACTGCGCGGCTGGCTCGACGCCGTCCGGATCGGTCCCGCGCGTCCGACCCCGACGACCCCGCTCGGCCACGTCCGGACGACCCGTGGCACCCAGGCGTCCTCCCGGTTCTCCCGCGGCAACAACGCCCCGCTCGTCGGTGTCCCGCACGGCGGCGTGTTCGGGCTGCCGATGACGGACGCCTCGAGCAACCGCTGGCCGTACGCGTACCAGGAACACGACCGGCTCGACGACCAGGGACGACTCCGCCCGGCGATCCAGGCCTTCACCACGAGTCACATCCCGTCGCCGTGGATGGGCGACCGCGGGGTGTTCCAGGTGATGCCCTCGCCACTCGAGACGCCCGACGTTGACCGGGATGCCCGCGCGCTCGGGTTCGACCACGAGGACGAGCAGGACGGCCCGCACCGCTACCGGGTCGCCCTCGAGCACGGTGTGACGGCCGAGCTGACTGCGGGGGAGTTCGCCCTCGGGTTCCGGTTCACCGGCGCCCGCAGCGTCGTGCTCGACCACCACGGCCGGGTGTCCGACGTCTCCGTGACGGTCACGGACCGCACCGCCGTGGTCGAGGCCGTCCTCGACGACCGGCCAGGCACCCCGCCGCACCACGTGCACCTGCGGGTCGCGGGGGTCACCGCCGACCACACGACGATCAGCGAGCACGAGCTGCGCGGCTGGCTGTCTGTGGGTGAGGCCGGGGCCACGGACGGCCCGGTCGACGTCCTGCTCGGCATCTCGACCGTCTCGATCGAGGACGCCCGTGCGAACCTCGACGACGCCGGCTCGTACGACGCCATGCGCTCCCGTGCCGAGGCGCTGTGGACCGAGAAGCTCGCGACGCTGTCCTTCGACGGCGCGACACCCGACCAGCTGACGAGCCTGTACTCCGGCCTGTACCGGTTGTTCCTCTACCCGAACCGTGCGGGGGAAACCGCCCTGACCGGCACCCCGCGACACCGCTCCCCGTACGGCGACGTCCTGGCGGAACCGATCCGCGACGAGCCCGGGCCGGAGATCGTCGAGGGCGCGTTCACCACCACGAACGGCTTCTGGGACACGTACCGCACCGCCTGGCCGCTCCTCGGACTCCTGACCCCCGAGACCGCGGGCGAGCTCGCGCAGGGCTTCGTCGAGCACCACCACGACGGCGGGTGGACGCCCCGCTGGAGTGCCCCCGGCGCCGAGGACTGCATGACCGGCACCACGAGTGACACCGTGTTCGCCGACCTCGCCGTGAAGGGCGTGCGCGGGTTCGACCTGGGCGAGGCGTACCGGAGCGCGGTGCGGAACGCGACCGTCCCGCCCCGTGACGAGCGCGTCGGACGCAAGGGGAGCCTCCCGGGCGCCTTCCGTGGCCACGTCGACACGGCGACCCACGAGGGGATGTCGTGGACCCTGGACGCGGCCATCAACGACTGGGGTCTGGCCGTCATGGCGGGCCTGCTCGCGTCACGGGCGCGGACGCCCGCCGACCTGTCCCGGTACGAAGCCGAGGCCGAGTGGTTCGCCCGCCGGTCGCTGCAGTACCGGCACGCCTTCGACTCCGAGCGCGGGTTCTTCATCGGCCGCGACCCGGACGGCTCGTGGCGGGTCGGCACCGAGTTCGACCCGCGCGACTGGGGCGACGACTACACCGAGACGAACGCGTGGGGCACCGCGTTCACGGCTCCGCACGACGGAGCCGGCATCGTCGACCTGCACGGCGGCCCCGAGCGGTTCGACGCGGCCCTCGACGCGTTCTTCGCGACCCCCGAGACCGGCAGCCTGGCGCGGTCCGGCTCGTACGGGTTCCCGATCCACGAGATGACCGAGGCCCGCGACGTCCGGATGGGCATGCTCGGGCTGTCGAACCAGCCCGCGCACCACATCCCCTTCTTCCCGATGTTCACCGGGCGCCACGACGACGCGCACCGCATCGTCCGCGAATCGCTCGAGCGCCTGTTCGTCGGGTCCGACCTCGGCCAGGGCTACCCCGGCGACGAGGACAACGGTGAGATGAGCGCCTGGTACGTCTTCGCGACCATCGGCCTGTACCCGCTGGCGCCGTCGACCGGCACCTACGTGCTCGTGCCGCCGTCGGTCCGCAGGACGGTGCTGCGGCAGCCTGGAGGCTCGGCCACGGTCATCGAGATCGCCGCCGGTTCCGCAGGTTCGTACGTGGCGTCGGTGACGATCGACGGCTCGCCCTGGACCTCGGTCACCATCCCGCACAGCGTGGTCGTGGCCGCGTCACGGATCGAGTTCACGCTGTCCGACGAACCGCAGGGATGGGCGGCGGGCACCCGGCCCGTCTCGGCCTCCGACGTGCACGGCTACCGGGACGCCCCGGTGGACGTCCTGCCCGTCGGGGTCTCGGCACTGACGGACGACACCGGCCGCTCCGTCACGGCGCTCGCGGCGGGGGAGTCCGTGTCCTTCGACGTGTCGTGCCCCGCCGCCTCGCTGTACACCGTGACGGTCGCGTCGCCAGGGTCCTACTCGTGGCAGGTCGGCCTGGACGACGCCGTCACCGCGGTCGACGGCGCCGAGTTCACGTGGGCCGGCCAGACCCGCGTGTTCCGGATCCTCGGCGGGGGTTCGTCGTTCACGTTCACTGCCGGCACCGACCTGGCGCTGACGCAGCTCGAACTCATCGCGGCCGACGGACAGCGTTGACCCGGCGTTCACCGAGCGGGAGCATGCTCGCCCCATGTCGATGAGCGCACCGTTCGATCCCGAACAGCAGGGCCGGTCCATCCCCGTGGACGGCAGTGACGAGTCCGAGCTCGAGATGGAGGAGGACCGCGGCGCCGACGTCGGCGACGACTCCGCCGACCCGAGCGTCTCGCCCGTCAGCCACCACGACGAGGACGAGGCCGGCGGCGGCCCGGTGTTCCGGCGTCCGCACGCCGGTGAGCGGCTCCACCCGGACGACCTCTGACCGTTCCGGGGTTCCTCCGGGGTTTCTTGGGCGATTGCCAAGCGGCTCGGGCATGCTCGTGCGCATGTCGATCGCGAACTCGTGGGACCCGTCTGGTGGCCGTGCAATCCCGGAGGACCAGGTCCGTCAGGACGGGCTCGAACTCGACGAGGACCCGGCGATGCTCGGGATCTCGTTCGACGTCGTGGGCGGTGCCTCCGCGGACCCCGCCGGGGTGTCCCCGGTCGACGTGAACGTGCCGACGCCGAGGTCTGCCGACTCCGCGTCCGACGACTAGCGCGCGCCTGGTCGAGGCGGCCACGCGGTCCCATCCGGCCGGTAGTATTCCGGAATGGTACCGACGGCCTACGTGGACGAATCCGAGCCCGGAGACGCACGTGACCCCGGCGCGTACATCCTCGGGGCGGTGACAGTTGCCGACAGCGACGCTGAGCGGTTCCGGGACTCGCTCCACGCCATCAAGCCACGATCGGCGCGGAAGCTGCACTGGTCCGAGAGCGACGCCCGGCACCGCACAGGGATCGTCGAGATGCTGTGTGACCATCCGTTCACAGCCGTCGGAGTCGTGAGCGTGACTGACCGATCCGTCCGGAGCGAGCGCCGTCGCCGTCTGGCTCTTGAGCACTTGATCATGGAACTCCGCGCGAGCGGTGTTGACCGTGTCGTCCTCGAATCTCGCGGACCCTCAGACCGGAACGATCGTGCGCACCTCGACGCCTTGCGATCACGCAAGCTGGTTCACGGATTGGTGTTCGAGCACCTGCCGGGTGGCCGCGAGCCACTTCTCTGGGCGGCGGATGCGGTCTGCGGCGTGGTCGCGCTGGCTCGGCGAGGCGAGACGGCGTACCTCGAGCAGCTGGACCATGTGCTGAGCGTCCACGAACACCGCCGGTGAACGCGCGAATCCCCGGGCCCCGCTATACCGCAGGATCTCCCGGGGATCACTTCCGCACCCACCTCGATGGGGCGACTGGTCTCAGTGTGACATATCAGGCGGGATGGCGGAAGGGTCGAGGACCCGGTACTTGAACCCGATGTGCGAGCCCGTGAAGCCGAGGCGCTCGTAGAAGCGGTGCGCATCGGTCCGTGCAGCGTCCGACGTGAGTTGCACGAGCGGGGTCCCGAGGGCCGGCGCAGCGACGTCGGTCACCCATCGCATCAGGGCACTCCCGACGCCGCCGGAGCGCCCTCCGGTGCGGCGACGTCACCGCGCGCGGCGCTGATCGGATCGTCGGACAACAGCGCCATGAGTGCGTCGAGGTCCGCTTCCGTGGCGTTCCGCAGCGTCACCTCGCCGGAACGCGTGGTCAGGCTGACGGGCAAGGCGAGGTCGCGGAGCACGACCCCACCCTGCCCGACCCCAACCGGGCCGTTCCTGCTCAGGGAACGGTGTGTCCGGCCGCGGTGAAGATCCGGTACCACTCCTCGCGCGACAGCTCGACGTCCGAGCCGGCGGCCGAGTCCCGCACGCGCTGCGGGTTCGTCGTGCCGAGGACGACCTGGAAGTGCGCGGGGTGGCGGGTGATCCACGCGACCGCGATGCCGGTCGGGGTGACCCCGTGTGCGGCGGCGACCTCCTCGAGCACGTCGTTCAGCTCGGCGTACTGCTCGCGGTCGCCCAGGAAGACGCCGTCGAAGAAGCCCTTCTGGAACGGCGACCAGGCCTGGAGCGTGATGTCGTTGATCCGCGAGTAGTTGAGGATGTCGTTGTCGCGGTCGACCGACTGGTCGAGGCCACCCATGTTCGCGGTGAGGCCCTGCGAGATGACGTTGGCGTGGGTGATGCTCAGCTGCACCTGGTTGAACGCGAGCGGCTGGCGGACGTGCTTCTTGAGCAGGTCGACCTGGCCGGGGGTGTGGTTCGAGACGCCGAAGTGGTGGACCTTGCCGGAGGCGTGCAGCTCGTCGAAGGCCTTCGCGACCTCTTCCGGCTCGACCAGGGCGTCGGGGCGGTGCAGCAGCAGGACGTCGACGTACTCGGTCTGCAGCGCCTCGAGCGACTCGTGCACGGACTCGAGGATGTGCTCGTAGGAGAAGTCGAAGTAGGCGCCCTTCGGCGTCGGTCGGATGCCGACCTTGGTCTGCAGCACGATCTCGGCACGTTCCGCGGGCGACAGCGTGACCGCCGCGCCGAACCGCTGCTCGCAGCCGTGCCATTCGCCGTACACCGCGGCGTGGTCGAACATGTTCACGCCCGCGTCGCGCGAGGCGCTGTAGAGCGAACGGATGTCCTCGTCGCTCATGTCGTTGATCCGCATCAGTCCGACGACGACGTCGGAGGCGGTGAGGTCTGTCTGTGGCAACTCCAGTGTCTTCACGCCCTCGATCCTGCCAGCCGGACCCCGGTGCAGGCAGGCCCTGCCAGTGCCACGTCGCTCAGTGGACGGAAAACCCGCCGTCGACCGCGATCGACTGCCCGGTGACGTAGGCCGACCCGGGTCCGGCGAGGAACACCGCCGCCGCGGCGAAGTCCGACGCGACCCCGTTCCGGCCGACCAGCGTCCGCGCGGCGAGGGCCGCCACCGTCGCCGGGTCGGACCCGAGTCGCTCGTTGAGCGGGGTGCGCACGAAACCGGGGACGAGGACGTTGGAGGTGACCCCCTGCGCGGACCAGGCCTCTGCCTGGGACCGGGCCAGTGCCTCCAGGCCGGCCTTGGAGACCCCGTACGCGCCGCTGGCGGCGAAGGGGCGGTGGGCCTGCTGCGAACTGATCGACACGATCCGCCCGTACCCACGGGCCGCCATGCCGGGTGCGAGCCGCTGCCCGAGCACGAACGGCGCGTCGAGGTTGACGGCCATCGTGGCGTCCCAGGTGGCTTCGTCGAGTTCCGGCATCGGCGGGCGCAGGTTGATCCCGGCGGAGTTCACCAGGACGTCGACGTCTCCGGCGGTGTCTGCGAGTGCGTGTGCTCCAGCGCGGGAGGACAGGTCCGCGACGATGCCGTCGGCCGAGCGGCCCGCCTGGCGGATGCCGGCGACGGTGGCGTCGATGGTCGCGGACGTCCGGGCGGCGACGAGGACGTGGGCACCCGCGTCGGCGAGTGCGGTGGCGATCGCTCGGCCGATGCCGGAGCTGCCTCCCGTCACGAGTGCGGTGCGGCCGTCGAGGCCGAAGAGCTGCTGCAGCGACATCCGGTCAGGCTACCGAGGCCCGTACGCTGGGCCGGTGCGTGACGACCTGCTGCCGATGCTCGCCTGCCCCGTGTGCACCGAGCCGCTCGGCCGTGTCGACGGCGGCCAGGTCGGCTGCCCGAACGGTCACCGGTTCGACGAGGCGAAGCAGGGCCACCTGACGCTCCTGCCCGCGAAGCGGCGCGCGCTCACCGCGGACACCCCGGAGATGGTGGACGCGCGGCTGCGGTTCCTGGGGCGCGGGCACTACGCGCCCGTCGAGCGGGCGCTCGCCGCGATCGTCGCGGACGCCACCGCGCCCGGCATCGTGCTGGACGTCGGTTCGGGCCCGGGGACCTACCTGGCGCATGCGCTGCGCGCGGCGGACGGGAGGTTCGGGGTCGCGCCGGACACGCTTGCACCTGTCGGCCGTCAGCCGACTCGACGACTGGGGGTCGCCTTGGACCTGTCGGCCGTCGCGATCCGGCGTGCGGCACGCGCCCACGAGCGCGCGGGGGCCGTCGTCGGGGACGTGACCGAGCGCCTCCCGGTCGTCGACGGCGCTGCCGCCGTCGTGCTCGACGTCTTCGCACCCCGCAACCAGAGCGAGTACGCCCGCGTGCTGCACCCGGACGGCGTACTCGCGGTGGTGACCCCGCGGACCGGGCACCTTGCGGAGCTCGCCGAGGCGACGATCAGCGTGGACCCGGAGAAGGAACGGCGGCTGCACGACTCCTTGACGCCGTCGTTCGTGCTGCGGTCCTCCGAAGACCTGACGTGGACGATGGAGCTGTCGGCGGAGGACGTCCACGACGTCGTGCACATGGGGCCGAGCCACCACCACGTCGCGGCGGACACTGTGTTCGAGCCGGCGACGGTGACGGCCGCGGTCACCGTGTCGACGTGGACGCCGACGCGCTGACCGCGACCGTCAGGACCGACTAGTCGCCAGCCGGGGCGACGTCGAGCTGCCAGACCACGCCGAAGCGGTCACGCAGCTGCCCGGCCAACGGAGCCCAGGCCGAGGGTTCCAGGGGCTGCCGGATCTCGGCGCCCTCGGACAGTGCGGCCCAGTACCGCTCGATCTCGGCCGTGTCGTCACCGTGCACGAACACGTAGAAGGCGTTCGATCCCTGGTCGTAGGGCTGCCCGGGCCAGACGTCGAAGGCCATGACGCGGAAGCCGGCGGCCGTGGAGACCTGACCGAACACGATCCGGTCCGCCCAGGCCGGATCGTCCAGGGCGCCCATCTGGCCGTAGGTGGCGGCGGTGACCTCGCCGCCGAAGACCGATGCGTAGAAGTCGAGCGCCGCGCGGGCGTCGCCGTCGAAGTTGAGGTGGGTTGTCGTTTCGATGCTCATGGGACGAGGATGTCGGTCAATGCGGTCAGATCGTGTCCGCTTCTCGAACGAAGATGGACGCCATGGCCGGACCCTCCGTACGGATGCTCGCGCTGCTCTCCCTGCTCCAGGTGCACCGCGACTGGCCGGGCGACGAGCTCGCCGGGCGGCTCGAGGTCAGTCCCCGCACCGTCCGCCGCGACGTGGATCGGCTGCGCGGCCTCGGGTACCGGGTCGAGGCGCTCCGTGGGCCGGCCGGGGGCTACCGGCTCGAGGCGGGCTCCGACCTGCCCCCGCTGCTCTTCGACGACGACCAGGCGGTCGCGATCGCCCTGGCACTCGCCGTGGCCCCGGCGTCGGGGGCGGACGTCGCCGAGTCGGCGGCCCGTGCCCTCGCGACCGTTCGGCAGGTGATGCCCGCGCGGCTACGGTCCCGCGTCGACGCGGTGCAGGCCGTGACCGCGACGAGCCGGACCACCACCGACCCGGACGTCCTGGTGGCGGTGAGCGAGGCCGTCCACCTGCAGGAGGTGTTCCGTTTCGGGTACGGCGACGACGAGACTCCGCACCGGGTGGAACCGCACGCCGTCGTCGCCCGGAACGGTCGCTGGTACCTGCTCGACCGGGACCTCGACCGCGACGACTGGCGGACGCACCGCATCGACCGGATCACGCCGCGGATGCGGACCCGTGTCCCGTTCACGCCGACCCCGATCCCCGGTGGCGATGCCGCCGCGTTCGTCTCTGCGCGGTTCAAGGGGTCGGTGGTCGACGACGTGTGGCCGTGCACCGGTTCGGTGACCACGACGGCGGGCGATGCGCGGCGGATCACGCCGTACCTGCCCGAGGACGCTGTGGTCGAGCAGCTCGAGGACGGCCGGGCCCGCGTCACCCTCGGATCGTGGTCGTGGGACGGGCTCGCTGGCGTGGTGTCAGGACTTGCGGTCGACTTCGTCGTCGCGGGTCCGGAGGAACTCGTCGAGGCCGTGGCAGACCTCGCTGACCGGTTGCGCGCGGCCGGCACGCGTAGCCCACCGTGATCAGTGGCGACCTGTCCAGAGCGCGTGGTCCAGCCAACCGGCGCCAACTCCCATCGACGCGCGATCGAGGTGTTCGTTGCTTGGGAAGGACTCGAGGAGAGCGGCCACGCGCTCGGCCCAGTCGTGGTCGGACGGGATCGACCTGAGCAGGTAGGCCATCACCGCCAAGGTGTTGTAGACACCGAACTGCTTCGGCGCATCGGTTCCCGAAAGATGTGCGAGGAGCGGTACCGCACCGGACCTCGGGCGTTTCGGGACCACGACCAACTTCCGGTTGAACAGACGCGCATGGTGTGCTGCGACGTTCCGGACGTAGTTGACCGAGGCGAGCCAGCTCAGCATCGTCTTCTTGGTCGGGACGCCGAACTCTCGGGCGATCCGGGTGGCGACGTCGTTCCGGAGACCGCCGTACAGCCGAGCCAGGTGTCCCAGCTCGAGGATTTCGGTGAGTGCCCAGATGGGCATCCGGTCGTCGTACTTGGTGCGGAAGTGGGCAACGAACGATTCATCCGAGGAAGCCTGCCGTTCGCGGACGCGCTGCAGCCAAGCAGTGTGCGGGCTGGAGCCATCGGATGCATCTGCTCGGTGTGCGGTGAACGCCTCGGTGAAGAGTGATCCGTCTTCGTGAGCGAAGGGGGCATGCTCTCCGAGGACGTGGCCGACCTGGGTCCGAACGGCCACCTCGATCCGCTCGACACCTTCGATCACCAGGAGCCGGAGACTCCGATCGAAGGCGATGAGTGCTTCGGCTGCGGCGAGTTCCGTCCCTGCTCGGTACCGGTCCTGGACCTCTACGTGCCGACGGCCGTCGTCGTCGATCTCGAACGAGGATTCACGGAAGGGATAGAGGTATCCGGTGAGGCGGTAGTAACCGACTTCGCGCAGCACCGAGCCCGCGACGCCCCGATCACCGATGCGGACTCCCTTGGAAGCCAGCTTCTCGATCTGCTCACCGATCGAGAGCCACGGCTTCACGTACTCCATGCGCCCCCCCCCCGAGACAAGAAAATCGGCCCGAGCCGTGAGGCGAGCGGGCCGATCGTGATGCCGAAACCCTACCAGGATCCGCGTCACGGGATCGAGCGCTCTCCACAGGCGTTAGGAGCGTGCATGCGTCCACCAGGGCGGCGTCAGGGATCCGTTAGGAGCGGACTGGAGGCGCGGCGCAGGACCCAGCATCGGTTCGGCACCACAAGTGGTGCCGGTCCGCGTCACCCGGCGCGGACACCGCAGACCTTCTGGAGTCCCTCGTGTTCGACGTGTTCGTCGTCGCCGGTGTCCTCGCCGTGTTCGGCGTGGTGGCACTGATCGCCAAGGGGGTGGAACGGCTGTGATCGGCATCACCATCGCGGCCGCCGTCCTCGGCATCGCCGCAGTCGTGTACCTCGTCTGGGCGCTCGTGCGTCCGGAGCGGTTCTAGTGGGCGCCGCGGACGTCTGGGCGGGCATCGCCCAGGTCGCCACCCTCGTCCTGCTGCTCGTCGTCGCGCACCGCCCGCTCGGTGACTGGATGGCGAAGGTCTTCACGCCCGTCCGGCACAACCGGGTCGAGCGCGGGGTCTACCGGCTGATCGGGGTCGACCCGGACGCCGAGCAGTCCTGGCCCGTGTACCTGCGCGGTGTGCTGCTGTTCAGCGTCGCCGGGCTCTTGCTCGTCTACCTGCTGCAGCGCATCCAGGTCATCCTGCCCGGCGACCTCGGGCTGCCCGCCGTCGGACCCTCGCTCGCGTTCAACACCGCGGCGTCGTTCGTCGCGAACACGAACTGGCAGTCGTACTCGCCCGAGGTCACCGTCGGCTACACGGTGCAGATGGCCGGCCTGGCGGTGCAGAACTTCCTGTCCGCGGCCGTCGGTCTCTCGGTCGCCGTGGCCCTGGTGCGCGGGTTCGCCCGTCGCAAGTCCGGCACGCTCGGCAACGTGTGGGTGGACATCGTCCGCGGTCTCGGCCGACTGCTCCTGCCCGGGGCGTTCGTCTTCGCGATCGTGCTCGTCGCCGGCGGGGTCGTCCAGTCGTGGGGAAGCGGTACCGACGTCACCACGCTCATCGGTGGCACGCAGCACATCCCCGACGGGTTCGTCGCCTCGCAGGAGGCGATCAAGGAACTCGGCACGAACGGTGGCGGCTACTTCAACGCCAACTCGGCGCACCCGTTCGAGAACCCGCAGGCGTGGACGAACCTCGTCGAGATCTTCCTGATGCTCGTCATCCCGTTCTCGCTGCCGCGCACGTTCGGGCGGCTGGTCGGCGACGACCGCCAGGGCTACGCGATCCTCGCCGTGATGGGCGCGATCTTCCTCGTGTCCCTGTCGGTCATGTCGATCGCCGAGCTCGGCGGCGGCGGTGTCGCCACACACGCCGCCGGGGCCGCGATGGAGGGCAAGGAGAGCCGCTTCGGCATCCTCGGTTCCACGCTCTTCTCGACCGCGACCACCTCGACGTCCACCGGTGCCGTCAACGCGATGCACGACAGCTACACCCCGATCGGCGGGATGATGGCGCTCGTCAACATGATGCTGGGCGAGGTCACCCCCGGCGGCGTCGGCTCCGGCCTGTACGGCATGCTCGTGCTCGCCGTCATCACGGTGTTCATCGGCGGCCTGCTCGTCGGTCGCACCCCGGAGTACCTCGGCAAGAAGATCCGCGCCAAGGAGATGACCTTCGCAGCGCTGTACATCCTCGTCACGCCGACGCTCGTGCTCCTGGCCACCGGGCTCTCGCTCGTGATCCCCGGGGTCCGCGAGCAGGTGCTCGGGACGTCGATCTTCAACCCCGGCAACCACGGGCTGACCGAGCTGCTCTACGCCTTCACCTCGGGTGCGAACAACAACGGCTCGGCCTTCGGCGGGCTCACCGCGAACACCACGTGGATGAACTCCTCGCTCGGAGTCGTGATGCTGCTCGGCCGCTTCGTGCCGATGGTGTTCGTCCTGGCGCTCGCCGGGTCCCTCGCCGCGCAGGACCGGGTGCCGGAGACCGCCGGCACGCTGCCCACCCACCGCCCGCTGTTCATCGGGCTGCTCGGCGGCGTCGCCGTCATCGTCACCGCACTCACCTACTTCCCGGTGCTCGCACTGGGTCCGCTCGCAGAAGGACTGTCATGACCACCCCCGTGACCACGGAGTCGGAACCGCGCACCGCCGTGGAACCGGCCACCCGCTCGTCCGCATTCGGACCCCGCCAACTGGTGGCGGGCCTCCCGGGCGCCCTGCGGAAACTCGATCCGCGACTCATGTGGCGGAACCCCGTCATGTTCATCGTCGAGGTCGGCGCAGCGCTGACGACGGCGGCCGCCGTCGTCGAGCCGTCCGCGTTCACGATCGCCATCGCCGTCTGGCTCTGGCTCACCGTCGTCTTCGCCAACCTGGCGGAGTCGGTGGCCGAGGGCCGCGGCAAGGCGCAGGCCGACACCCTGCGGAAGACCCGCTCGACCACGAGCGCCCGCCGGGTCCTCGGGTACGCGACGACCGACGCGGCCGCGACCGGCAACGAGACCGAGGAGGTCGCGTCCGTCGACCTGGCCAAGGGCGACGTGGTCGTGGTCGTCGCCGGCGAGGTCATCCCGGGCGACGGCGACGTCGTCGACGGCATCGCGTCGGTCGACGAGTCGGCCGTCACGGGTGAGTCCGCACCGGTCATCCGCGAGTCCGGCGGTGACCGCAGTGCCGTCACCGGCGGCACACGGGTGCTGTCGGACCGGATCGTGGTGCGCATCACCTCGACGCCGGGTGAGACCTTCATCGACCGGATGATCCGCCTGGTCGAGGGTGCGGCACGGCAGAAGACGCCGAACGAGATCGCGCTGAACATCCTGCTCGCCTCGTTGTCGATCGTCTTCGTGATCGTCTGCCTGACGATGCAGCCCATCGCGGGACTCGTCGGTGCGACGGTCAGCGTGCCGGTGCTCATCGCCCTGCTCGTCTGCCTCATCCCGACCACCATCGGAGCCTTGCTCTCCGCGATCGGCATCGCCGGCATGGACCGGCTCGTGCAGCACAACGTGCTGGCGATGTCGGGCCGCGCGGTCGAGGCCGCCGGCGACATCACGACGCTGCTGCTCGACAAGACCGGCACGATCACGTACGGCAACCGCCGGGCGTCCCGCGTGGTGCCGGTGCCGGGCGTGACGACAGCCGAACTGCTGGAGGCGGCGGCACTGTCGAGTGCCGCCGACAGCACGCCGGAAGGACGCTCGATCGTCGACCTGGCGCGTGCAGACGGAGCCGCCGTCGGTCTGCCCGACGGTGCCGTCGAGGTGCCGTTCACGGCGCAGACACGCATGTCCGGTCTCGACCTGTCGGATGGGTCGCAGATCCGGAAGGGCGCTGCCGCGGCAGTGCTCGCCTGGGCGGACACCACCGAAGCCAGTTTGGTGTCCGCCATCGACGCGACCGTCGCGGACATCTCCGACCAGGGCGGCACCCCGCTCGTCGTCGGGCGTCGCTCGTCGACCGGTGCGGTCACGCTGCTCGGTGTCGTGCACCTGAAGGACGTCGTGAAGGACGGCATGGCGTCGCGGTTCGCCGAGCTCCGGTCGATGGGCATCCGCACGGTGATGATCACGGGCGACAACCCCCGCACCGCGGCTGCCATCGCCCACGAGGCCGGCGTCGACGACTTCCTCGCCGAGGCCACCCCGGAGGACAAGCTCGCGTACATCAAGCGCGAGCAGGAGGGCGGCAACCTCGTCGCCATGACCGGTGACGGCACCAACGACGCCCCGGCCCTGGCGCAGGCGGACGTCGGCGTCGCGATGAACACCGGCACGACGGCGGCGAAGGAGGCTGGCAACATGGTCGACCTCGACTCCGACCCGACCAAGCTCATCGACGTCGTCCGCATCGGCAAGCAGCTGCTCATCACCCGCGGCGCCCTGACCACCTTCTCCATCGCCAACGACGTCGCGAAGTACTTCGCGATCATCCCGGCGATGTTCCAGCTCGCGTTCCCGGGGCTCGCGGCGCTCAACATCATGGCGCTGCACAGCCCCTCGTCCGCGATCCTGTCGGCGGTCGTCTTCAACGCGCTCGTCATCGTCGCGCTCATCCCGCTGTCCCTGCGTGGCGTCAAGTACCGCGCGGCCGCAGCGTCGTCGATCCTCGGCCGCAACCTGCTCGTCTACGGGCTGGGCGGCGTGGTCGTCCCCTTCATCGGCATCAAACTGATCGACCTCGTGGTCGGTCTCATCCCGGGGTTCTAGTCATGGCATCTGCACGTTCCACCTTCCGTTCCGCCGGTGTGGCCATCCGCCTCACCCTCGTCGCCACCGTCGTCCTCGGCGTCGGCTACCCGCTCGCCGTCTGGGGCGTCGGCCAGGCGGCGTTCCACGACCAGGCCAACGGCTCGATGGTCACGGACTCGTCCGGCGCCGTCGTCGGTTCCTCGTTGATCGGGCAGTCGTTCACGGGCAAGCAGGCCGATCGCTGGTTCCAGTCGCGGCCGTCCGCCGCCGGGGACGGCTACGACGCGGGAGCGTCCTCCGGCTCGAACCTCGGGCCGAACAACGCCGACCTGCTCAAGGCCGTCGAGGAGCGTCGTGCGGCGCTGGCGAAGGCCGACGGGGTCTCCGCCGCGCAGGTGCCCGCCGACGCCGTGACCGCTTCCGGTTCGGGGCTCGACCCGGACATCAGTCCGGCCTACGCGTCCCAGCAGGTGGCCCGTGTGGCCTCGGCGCGCGGCCTGTCAGCGGACACCGTGCGGCAGCTGGTGGCGTCGCACACCGAGTCCCGGCAGCTCGGGTTCCTCGGTGAGCCCGTGGTGAACGTGCTCGCGCTGAACCTGGCGCTGGCGAAGGCGTCCTGAGCGTGGGTGACCCCTCCGCAGAACACCGGTGCTCGCGCGTCGAACACCCGCAGACCGCGGTGCGACAGGTGAACACCGGTGTCTTGCGGAGACCGACCCCCGCACGCGAGAGGATGAGCACGTGAAGCGCGGGAAGCTGCGGGTCCTGCTCGGTGCGGCGCCCGGTGTCGGCAAGACCTACACGATGCTCGAAGAGGGGCGTCGGTTGCTCGACGAGGGTCGCGACGTGGTCGTCGCCGTCGTCGAGACGCACGAGCGCGCCGCCACCGCAGCACTGGTGAACGGGCTCGAGGTCGTGCCCCGCCGCACCGTCTCGCACCGGGGTGTCGACCTCGACGACCTCGACCTCGACGCCGTCATCGCCCGGGCACCCGAGGTCGCGCTGGTCGACGAACTCGCGCACACGAACGCCCCGGGGAGCCCGAACGAGAAGCGCTGGCAGGACGTCGAAGCGCTGCGGGACGCCGGCATCGACGTCATCTCGACCGTCAACGTGCAGCACATGCAGTCCCTCGGCGACGTGGTCCGCGAGATCACCGGCACCGTGCAGCGCGAGACCGTCCCCGACGCCGTGGTGCGTGCGGCCGACCAGATCGAGGTCGTCGACCTGGCCCCGGCAGCGCTGCGCGAACGGCTCTCCGACGGGCTCGTCTACCCGGCGGCCCGGATCGACGCCGCGCTGTCGAACTACTTCCGCCTCGGCAACCTCACCGCACTGCGCGAGATCGCCCTGCTCTGGCTCGCCGACGAGGTCGACGACGCGCTCAAGGCCTACCGCGCCGAGCACGGTATCGAGCACCGGTGGGAGACCCGGGAGCGCGTGCTCGTCGCCCTGACCGGTGGCCCCGAGGGCGAGACCCTGCTGCGCCGCGGCGCCCGCATCGCCGCCCGCAGCGCCGGTGGTGAACTCGCCGCCGTGCACGTGACGACGAACGACGGCCTGCGCGTCCGGCACCCCGGCGCGCTCGGCAAGCAGCGGACCCTGCTCGAGCAACTCGGTGGGACGTACCACCAGGTCGTCGGCGACGACGTGCCGAGCACGCTGGTGCGGTTCGCGCGGTCGATCGACGCCACCCAGATCGTGATCGGGGTCAGTCGCCGCAGTCGGCTCGCGGCCGCCATGACCGGTCCGGGGATCGGCAACACCGTGATCCGCGAGTCCGGCGACATCGACGTGCACGTCGTCACGCACGAGCGCGCCGGCGGCGGGATCACCCTGCCCAAGCTCGGCGGCAGCCTGTCCCGCGGCCGGGTGGTCGCCGCGTTCGTGCTGTCGGTCCTGGTCGGGCCGCTGCTCACCTGGGTGCTGTCGATCGGCAGCGACCCGGACGCCATCACGGTGGACGTGCTGGCGTACCAACTACTCGTCCTGGTCGTGGCGCTCGTGGGCGGGATGTGGCCGGCGGTGTTCACGGCCGTGCTGTCCGGGCTGAGCCTCGACTACTTCTTCGTGCAACCCCTCTACATGGTCACCGTCCAGCAGCCGTGGCACCTGTTCGCCCTGGTCATGTACGTGATCAGTGCGGTGCTGGTCAGCTTCGTGGTCGACCGGTCCGCTCGGCGGTCACGCGCTGCCCGTCGGGCCTCGGCCGAGTCCGGGCTCCTGATGGGCATCGCCGGCAGCGTGCTCCGCGGCGACGACGCCCTGCAGGCCCTGCTCGACCGCACACGAGAGGCCTTCGGCTTCGCCGGGGTCCGGATCCGCCAGGGCGACGAGGTGCCGGCGACCTCGGGCGAGTTCGGTGCGACGCCGGACGCGTCGACGACGCTGGCGTCCGGGGCCGTGCTCGAGTTCGCCGGTGCGCCCGACGACCCGACCCAGCGCCGGCTGCTGCGGGTCGTCGAGCAGCAGCTCGACGCCGCCGTCGAGCACCGCGAGCTGACGCGCACCGCCGTGGGCGCCGAGCGCATCGCCGCCGCCGACCGGGTCCGGAGCGCGCTGCTCGCGGCGGTCGGCCACGACGTGCGCCGCCCCATCGCAGCGGCCTCCGCCGCCGTGCAGACGCTGCGTGCGCCCGACATCGACCTGTCCGGGGCCGACCGGGAGGCGCTGCTCGCGACCGCCGACGAGAGCCTCGGTCAGCTGGCGGTGCTGTTGGCAGACCTGTTGGACGTCAGCCGCGTGCAGGCCGGTGTCCTCGCGGTCACCCCGGCGGCGATGGCGCTCGAGACGGTGGTCGCCCCCGCACTCGACGAGCTGGAGCTCGGCCCCGACGACGTCGACCTCGACCTGCCCGCGGACCTGCCACCGGTGCTCGCCGACCCGGTCCTGCTGCAGCGCGTCGTCGTGAACCTGCTCGCCAACGCGGCGCGGTACGCCCCGGACGGCACCCACGTGCGGATCGCTGCGAGCGCGTTCGCCGGCGGGGTGGAACTCCGCGTCGCCGACCACGGCCCCGGCATCCCCGAGGATCGCCGCGACGAGGTGTTCCAGCCGTTCCAGCGACTCGGCGACACCGACAACGAGACCGGCCTCGGGCTCGGCCTGGCCCTGGCGCGCGGGTTCACCGAGGGCATGGGCGGCACGATCGAGGTCGACGACACCCCTGGCGGCGGGCTCACCGTGGTGGTGCGGCTGCCGATCGCCGGACACGTGGGAGTGGAGATCCGATGAAGGTCCTGATCGCTGACGACGATGCGCAGCTCGTCCGCGCGCTCTCGGTGACGCTCTCGGCGCGCGGGTACGACGTCGTCACGGCTCGGGACGGGCGCGAGGCGATCGACGCCGTCATCACCGAGCGGCCCGACCTGGTGCTGCTCGACCTCGGCATGCCCCGGCTCGACGGCATCGGTGTGCTCGAGGGCGTCCGGGCCTGGTCGCAGGTGCCGGTCCTCGTGCTCTCCGGGCGCACCGACTCGTCCGACAAGGTCGACGCGCTCGACGCCGGTGCCGACGACTACGTGACGAAGCCGTTCCAGATGGACGAGCTCCTCGCCCGGCTGCGGGCACTCGGACGGCGACGGGTGGTGGCGTCGGAGGAGACCCCGA
The DNA here is from genome assembly GCF_003224385.1 of Curtobacterium sp. MCPF17_003. NCBI lineage: Bacteria > Bacillati > Actinomycetota > Actinomycetes > Micrococcales > Microbacteriaceae > Curtobacterium > Curtobacterium sp. MCPF17_003. The sequence goes on from NZ_QKLC01000004.1 coordinate 68,347, forward strand.
CGATCGCGATCGGACCGCTGCTCGTGGACCTCGTCGCGAAGCAGGTCACCCCGGCCGAGGGTCCCGCGATCCGCCTGACCCCCACCGAGTGGCGCCTGCTCGAGGTCCTGGTCACGAACCCCGACCGCCTGATGACCCGCGAGATGCTGTTGACCGAGGTCTGGGGGCCGACGCATGGCAACGACTCCGGGTACCTGCGGCTGTACATGGCGCAGCTGCGGCGGAAGCTCGAGCCCGATCCCGCGCACCCGCGCTACCTGGTGACGGAGTCCGGCATGGGGTACCGCTTCGCCCCCGGAGCGTAGGGGACCGCCGCTGTCGGGGCGTGGACGAGATGCGGATCGGTGAACTCCGATGACGTCGTCGGTACCCGTCGTCGCGGTCTCGTCGGGACGCCTCGTCGTGGTCCCGTCGGTTCACGCCCGGGAGCTGAACGCCGCGAGCTCGGCCCGGGTCCGGGCGCCGTGCTTCCGGAGCAGGTTCGCCACGTGGTACTTCACGGTGTTGACGCTGATGCCGAGCCCCTCCGCGATCTCCCGGTTGCCCACTCCCGTCGCCACGAGCCGCAGCACGTCGCGCTCACGCGGGGTCAGGTCACCGTCGTCGACCGCGTCCACCTCGGTCGGCCGCGGGTCGAGCGGCAGCGAGATGTCGAGCACGGACCCCCAGCCGGGCGTGCTCGCGACCTGCACCCGCCCGTCGAGCGTGACGACCCGCTCCGCGATCGGCCGCATGGCGTCGTCGTGCACGTCGAGGGTGCCGGAGCCGTCGTCGCGGAGCTGCATGAGCAGGTTCCGGCCGTCGCAGTCCCACTGGATGCGCACCCGCTTCGCCGCACCGTCGTCGACCAGGGCGAGCACCGCAGTCCGGACGATCGCCCGGGCCGCGTGGGCGACGTCGCCCGGGAGCGCACGGCCGGTGGCCGGCGGCTCGACGAACTGCACGTCGAGGTCCCCGAAGCGCACGAGCGGCCGCAGGTCGGCGCGCAACCGCGAGAACGCGCCGGTGACGGGTTCGAGCAGGGTGCTCCGCTGCTGATCGGTCACGGTGCGCAGGTCGACGAGGGCGGCCGAGGCGATCTCGACGGCCTCGGCCCTGGCGGCCGCGTCGGTGACCCGCGACGACCGGAGCACCGCGAGGACGGACTCCAGGGTGAGGGCGTGCCGGTCCGCCTGTTCGGCGACCGTGCGGGCGTGCTCGGCGGCCGCGAGCCGGATGGCGGAGCCGCCCCGGGCCTCCAGGGTGTCCACCGATGCGTCCATGGACGTGACCGTACCCGTCCCACCCGAGCGGACGGGCCCACCCGATGGGATGGGGTCCCTGCCGGGGCGGGTAGCGGCGTGCCGAGGCGCGCGACGGAAGGATCGAGGGCATGGCAGCAACCACCGTCTCCGCAGCGCTCGACCTGGTCGTCCGCGAGGTCGGCAACCTGGCGGCCCGCCTCGACGATGCCCCGGCCCAGCGCGCACTCGACCTGATCGAGGGCGCCGACCGGGTGTTCGTCCACGGCGCCGGTCGCTCCGGACTCGCCCTCCGCATGACCGCGATGCGCCTCATGCACCTCGGCCTCGACGCGCACGTCGTCGGCGAGGTCACCACCCCGGCCATCCGTCCGGGTGACCTGCTCCTCGTCGCGAGCGGCTCCGGTACGACCACCGGCATCGTGCAGGCCGCGCGCACCGCGCACGAGGTCGGCGCATCCGTCGTGGCGCTCTCGACCACCGACGACTCCCCGCTCTCCGAGCTGGCGGACGTCACGATCGTGCTGCCCGCCGCGACGAAGACCGACCGCTCCGGCACCGCCTCGGCCCAGTACGCCGGTGGCCTCTTCGAACAGGCGGTCGCCCTGGTGGGCGACGCCGTGTTCCACGCCCTGTGGACCCGAGGCGGGCAGTCCGCCGACGACCTCTGGCCCCGTCACGCCAACCTCGAATGAAAGGCACACCCATGCAGCTCCAGTTCGCCATGGACACCCTGACCACCGAAGCCGCCCTCGAGCTCGCCGCCGCGGCCGCGCCGCACGTCGACGTCCTCGAGCTCGGCACGCCCCTGATCAAGAGCGCCGGCCTGTCCGCCGTCACCGCGATCAAGGAAGCACACCCCGACAAGATCGTGTTCGCCGACCTCAAGACCATGGACGCCGGTGAGCTCGAAGCCGACATCGCCTTCTCGGCCGGTGCCGACCTGGTCACCGTCCTCGGTGTCGCCGGCGACTCGACGATCGTCGGTGCCGTCAAGGCCGCGAAGAAGCACGGCAAGGGCATCGTCGTCGACCTGATCGGCGTCTCCGACAAGGCCGCCCGTGCCCGCGAGGTCGTCGCACTCGGCGCCGAGTTCGTCGAGGTCCACGCCGGGCTCGACGAGCAGGCGGAAGAGGGCTTCACGTTCGGGGCCCTGCTCGACGCCGGCAAGGAGTCGGGCGTCCCGTTCTCGATCGCGGGCGGCGTGAACGCGTCCTCGGTCGCCTCGGTGCAGGAGGCCGGCGCCCGCATCGCCGTTGCCGGCAGCGCGATCTACAGTGCGTCGGACGTCGGCGCAGCAGCCGCCGAGATCCGCGCCGCCATCAAGTAGCGGGTCACGGTCGCCCTTCCCGGGCGACATCGTGAGCAGGAACGGTCGGGTGTGCACGTCGCACCCGACCATTCCTGCTCACGAAGCGAACGACGCCGGCCCGGATGCGCCGTACGGTGGCCCCATGAACCGAGCGCTGCGCTGGACCACCTGGATCGTCGCCGTCGTCGTGCTGATCGCGGTGGTGTTCCTCGTCTGGGCGCACATCGTCATGCAGGGCACCCGCAGCGCCGCCCTGCAGGTCTGGCGCGACGACCGGATCGCGGTCCGTGACGCCGGTGACTCGGTGGTGATGGCCCCGACCGGCCAGGCCGACGGGGTCGGGATCGTCTTCATCCCCGGCGCGAAGGTGGATCCGTACGCCTACATGGCCACGTTCCGGCAGATGGTCGCCAACGGCACGACGGTGGTCATCACGAAGCCGACGCTGAACCTCGCGTTCTTCGACACGCGGCCCCTCGCGACGTTCGAGGCCCACGCACCCTCCGTCACCCGCTGGGCGGTCGGCGGGCACTCCCTCGGCGGGGTCCGCGCGTGCCAGCTCGCCCAGGACGCCGACGGCCTGCTGCTGCTCGGCAGCTACTGCGCGAACGACATCAGCCGCTCCTACATCGACGTGCTGAGCGTCTCCGGTTCGCGTGACGGTCTGTCGACCCCGGCCAAGGTCGACGCCGCGCGGGACAAGCTGCCGTCGACCGCCACCATGACCGAGATCCAGGGCTCGAACCACGCCGACTTCGGCGCCTACGGCGACCAGCCGGGCGACCGCACGGCGACCATCAGCCGTGCTGATGCCCGCCAGCAGATCTCGGACGCGATCGAGGCCTGGGTGCGCGACCTGCGCTGATCACGCGGGCGGACCGGCGGACGCACCACGGGCCTCCAGACGGTCTGCCTGGAGGCCCGTGGGACGTGACGTCAGTGGATCACGCCCGCCTCGTGGTCGCGTCCGGAACGGCGCCCGGTGAACCGGGCGACGAAGTACAGGACCACGCCGACGGCGAGCAGGATCGCGGCGTAGAGCCAGACCTGTCCGCTCTGCTGCGTGAGCAGCAGGATGCACGACAGCACCCCGAGCACCGGGACGAACGTCCAGACCCGGAAGTGGTCGTGCTCGACGTGGTCGCGGCGGAGCACCAGGACGGCGACGTTCGTGCTGATGAACACGAAGAGCAGCAGGAGCACGACGGTCTCGGCCAGCACGCCCACGTCGCCCACCAGGGTCAGGAGCATCGCGACGATCGTGGTGGCGACGATCGCGGTCCACGGGGTCTTCCGGTTCGGCAGGACCTTCGCGAGCACGGCGGGCAGGAGCCGCTGTTCGGCCATGCCGTAGGTCACGCGGCTCGACATGATCATCGTGAGCAGCGCGCCGTTCGCGACGGCGACCAGGGCGATGAGGCTGAAGACCCAGTCGGGGATCGGGACCCCGGTGGCGGAGACGACCGCGAGCAGGGGGCCGCTGGACTCGGACAACTCCGAGGCGGGGAGGGCGATGGAACTCGCGAGTGCGACGAGGACGTAGACGACGCCGGCCGTGGCGAGGGCGCCGAACAGGGCCTTCGGGTACACGCGGCGGGGTTCGCGGACCTCTTCCGCGATGTTCGCAGAGGTCTCGAAGCCGACGAACGAGTAGTAGGCGACGATCGCTGCGCTCAGGGTCGCGAGCGCCGGGTTCGCATCGGCAGGGAACTCCCCGATGCGCGAGACCTCACCGCCGCCACCGCCGAGCATCACCGCGACGACGACGATCACGATGACGAGGCCGGACACCTCGATGATCGTCATCACGACGTTGCTCTTGAGCGAGTCGGAGATGCCCCGGGCGTTCAGACACGCGATCAGGGCGAGGAAGACGATGGCGGTGGGGACCGGCGGCAAGTCGACGAAGGTGCCGAGGTAGTCGCCGGCGAAGGCGAGCGACAGTCCGGCGGCGCTCGTGACACCGGCCGCGAGCATGCTGAAGCCGACCAGGAACGAGACGATCGGCGACTTGTACGCGCGCTCGGCGAAGACCGCGGCGCCACCGGCCTTCGGGTACTTCGTGACGAGCTCTGCGTAGGAACCCGCGGTGAGCAGGGCCAGCAGCAGCGCGAGGACGAGCGGTGCCCAGAGCGCGCCGCCGACGTCCTTCGACAGGGTCCCCATCAGGGCGTAGATGCCGGCGCCGAGCACGTCGCCGAGGATGAAGAGGTACAGCAGCGGGCCGGTGATCGCCTGGCGGAGCTTCGACTGCGTACCGTCGTGGGGTGCGGCCGTGGTGTCGCTGGTCATGGTGGTGCCTTTCGTCCGGGTCAGCGTGCCGGTGCGTGTCTCCGAGCACTCACAGGTGGATCGTGGTCACCGTGCTCCTCCACACCGAGGTGCGGGTGAACACCCTCCACAGGGCGCAGCGCCTCCGGACGTGCCGACTGGAGCGGTCCTAGACTCGTCGGGAGCCACACGTCCACCACCAGTCCCCGGAGGACCGCAGATGACGACGCAGGACCAGCGCACGCCCGCGCGACTCAGTGACCAGCGCGCACTCCTGTTCGACCTCGACGGCGTGCTCACCCCGACCGCCGACGTCCACATGCGGGCCTGGAGCCGGCTGTTCACGCCGTACCTCGAAGCGCACGGAGTCGCGCCGTACACCGAGCAGGACTACTTCACCTACATCGACGGCAAACCCCGGTACGACGGCGTGCGTTCGCTGCTCGAGTCGCGCGGCATCGACCTGCCGCAGGGCACCCCCGACGACGCGCCCGACACCGACACGGTGTGCGGGCTCGGCAACCGGAAGAACGCCGAGTTCACCGCCGAGCTCGACGAGCACGGCGTTGAGCCCTACCCGGGTTCGCTGCGGTTCCTGACCGCCGCGATCGCCGCCGGCATGTCCGTCGCCGTCGTCTCGAGCTCGGCGAACGCCACCTCGGTGCTCCGGACCGCGGGCATCCTCGACCGGTTCCCGGTCGTCGTCGACGGGCTCGTCGCGCGCCAGGACGGCCTGACCGGCAAGCCCGCGCCCGACACCTACCTCGACGCCGCCACCCGGTTCGGACTCACCGCCGCCGAGTGCGTCGTGGTCGAGGACGCCACGAGCGGGGTCGAAGCCGGCCGCAACGGTTCGTTCGGTCTCGTCGTCGGGGTCGACCGTGGTGCCGGGGCGGATGCCCTGCGCGAGCACGGTGCCGACGTCGTCGTGTCCGACCTCGCCGAACTCATCGACGACCTGCCCGCACCGGCCGCCAGCACCGACTAGACACGCACCGGCCGGAGCCGTTCAGCGCCTGCCGGTCGCACCGACGCACCCACCTCCCTCCCTTCCCACGGAGCAGCATGAACCCCATCACCTCGGACCCCCTCGACCGCGTCCGCTACCCGATCGACGAGTGGGCACTCGTCGAGACCGAGTACACCCCCGACGAGCAGGGCGTCGCCGAGACGAACTTCGCCGTCGGCAACGGGTACCTCGGCCTGCGCGGCAACCTGGACGAAGGCCGTGGCGGCGTGCAGTACGGCACGTACATCAACGGGTTCCACGAGACCTGGCCGATCCGGCACGCGGAAGACGCCTTCGGCTTCGCGAAGACCGGGCAGACGATCATCAACGCGCCCGACGCCAAGGTCATCCGCCTCTACGTCGACGACGAGCCGCTCGTGCTGGCCGAGGCCGACATCCTCCGGCACACGCGCAGGCTGGAGTTCCGCGGCGGCTACCTCTTCCGTGAGACCGAGTGGTCGACGCCGTCCGGCAAGCGGGTGCTCATCCGGGCGCGTCGGCTCGTGTCGTTCACCGACCGGCACCTCGCCGTCATCGACTACGAGGTCACCGTGCTCGACGCGGACGCCTCGATCCTGCTGTCCAGTCAGATCCTCAACCGCCAGGACGTGCAGGACGAGTACCACGCCGGCATGCGGGCCGCGGCGAACGCCTTCGACCCCCGCAAGGCCGAGGCGTTCACCGAGCGGGTGCTCGTGCCGAAGCTCAAGCGCAGCACCGGCGGCCGTTCGGTCCTCGGGTACCAGGCGTCCAGCTCCGGCATGACGATCTGCGTCGGCGTCGAGCACCACATCGAGACCGAGAACAGCTGGGACGAGTCGTCGTCGATCGAGGACGACCTGGCGAAGCACGTCTACCGGGTGCAGGCCCGCGCGGGGCAGCCCATCCGGCTCGTGAAGCACGTGGTCTACCACACCTCTCGCGGGGTGCCCGTGCGCGAGCTCGCCGACCGCTGCGACCGCACGCTCGACCGCGCGCACGCCGAGAACGTCGACGAGACCTTCGCGAAGCAGCGCGAGTGGCTCGACGACTACTGGGCCCGCAGCGACGTCGAGATCGCCGGCCAGCCCGCGATCCAGCAGGCCGTCCGCTGGAACCTGTTCCAGCTCGCGCAGGCCACCGCCCGCACCGACGGCCACGGCATCGCCGCGAAGGGCGTCACCGGGTCCGGCTACGGCGGCCACTACTTCTGGGACATGGAGATCTACGTCCTGCCGTTCCTGTCGTACACGGCGCCGATCGTCGCCCGGAACGCCCTGCGCTTCCGCTACAACATGCTCGACGCGGCGCGGGCTCGGGCCCGCGAGCTGAACCAGCGCGGCGCCCTGTTCCCGTGGCGGACGATCAACGGCGAAGAGTCCAGCGCCTACTACGCCGCCGGCACCGCGCAGTACCACATCGACGCCGACATCTCGCATGCGCTCATGCAGTACGTGCGGGCCTCGGGCGACCGCGAGTTCCTGAAGCGCGGAGCCATCGACGTGCTCGTCGAGACCGCCCGGCTCTGGGCCGACCTCGGCTTCTGGCGCTCGAACGGCGACAAGAAGTTCCACATCGACGGCGTCACCGGGCCGGACGAGTACACGACCGTCGTCGACGACAACCTCTACACGAACGTGATGGCGCGGGCGAACCTGTGGTTCGCCGTCAACGCCTGTCGCGAGCTCGCTGCCGACGACGCCGAAGAGTACGACCGCATGGTGCGCCGGACCGGTCTGCAGCCCGACGAGCTCGTCGAGTGGGAGCACGCCGCCGAGTCGATGGAGATCCCCTTCGACCCGCACCGCGGCATCCACCCGCAGGACGCCCAGTTCCTCGACAAGGAACTCTGGGACCTCGAGAACACCCCGGAGTCCAAGCGCCCGCTGCTGCTCCACTACCACCCGCTGGTGATCTACCGGTTCCAGGTGCTCAAGCAGGCCGACGTCGTGCTCGCGCTGTTCCTGCAGGGGCACGAGTTCACGGCGGCCGAGAAACGTCGCGACTTCGACTACTACGACGCGCTCACCACCGGTGACTCCACGCTGTCCGCGGTCGTGCAGTCCATCATGGCGGCCGAGGTCGGGTACCACGACCTCGCCGACCAGTACTTCCAGACCGCGCTCTACGTCGACCTGGCGGACCTGCACGGCAACACCTCGGACGGCGTGCACATCGCGTCGACCGGTGGCATCTGGGGTGCGCTCGTCAACGGCTTCGGTGGCATGCGCGACCACGGAGGTCGGATGACCTTCAACCCGCGGCTGCCGAAGCACTGGGACCGTCTGTCCTACCGGCTGACGGTGCGCGGATCGCGGGTCCGGGTGGACCTGGAGCAGGAAGCCATGACGCTCACGGTCGAGACCGGTTCGGGCTTCACGGTGTGGGTGCACAACCAGCAGTGGGACATCGAGGCGGGGGAGCCCACCGTGGTGCCGCTGCCGCACCACGGGCCGCGGATGTCCGGGCACGCCCCGACCACGAGCGACATCCAGGGCACGCTGCGGGCCGACGGCTCGGTCATCACCGCCTCGATCCCGACGATCTCCCTGGAGCGCGACTTCGACCTCGACGACACGACGGCCTGACGAGCCGCGCGCTTCGCTGCGATCGCACTCCGCCCCGGATCCGCCTCGCGGTACCGGGGCGGAGTGCGCTCACGCGCGTTCCCGGCGCCTCCGAACGCGTCCAGTCGGCCCCGGGCACCGTGGTCTGCCGTGCCCCTCGGGTCGATGGCGTCTCCCCGGGCACGCTTCGTGCAACGAGAGGAGACATCATGGGCAACCGGTTCGAGGGCAAGGTCGCGATCGTCACGGGCGCGGGGTCCGGCATCGGTGAGGCGACCGCGCGGGCGTTCATCGACGAGGGCGCGTCGGTCGTGCTGACCGACAGCGTCGACGAGAAGGTGCGCGCGGTCGGGGACTCGCTGCCCACCCACCGGGTGGTGGCGCTGCACGCCGATGTAGCGAGCCCCGACGACTGGCAGACCGTCGTCGACGCGGCGATCGACCGGTTCGACCGGGTCGACGTCCTGGTGAACAACGCCGGGACCTTCAGCTCGGGCGACATCACCGACATCAGCACGGACGAGTGGCGCCGGGTCATCGAGACCGACCTGTCCGGTGTGTTCTACGGCACCCGCGCGGCGCTGCCGTTCCTCCGTGAGACGAAGGGCTCGATCGTCAACACGTCGTCGGTCTCCGGCGAGGATGCCGACTGGCGGATGAGCCCGTACAACGCGGCGAAGGGTGGCGTGACGAACTTCACCAAGGCCGCTGCACTCGACAACGGGCAGTTCGGCGTGCGCGTGAACGCCGTCGCTCCGGGACTCATCTGGACCGACCTGACCCAGGAGCAGGCGGAGGACGAGGCCCTGCAGTCGAAGTTCACCGAGCGCATCGCCCTCGGCCGCGGGGGTCGCTCTGCCGAGGTCGCCGAGGCGATCCTGTTCCTGGCAAGCGACGCGGCCTCGTTCATCACGGGTGCGGTCCTGCCCGTGGACGGCGGCACCATGGCGAGCAACGGGCAGCCGCCGCAGGCCTGAGCCACCCCGGCGTCGGCGGAGACTCGGCCCAGCGGACACTTCGGGCGGTCAGGGACGTCCGGATCGTCCGTGGGCGTGAGTCTCGGCTCGCTTCGAGTGCACGAGCGTCACAGGAGCTTCCGCAGGGTGTTCGTGTTGCGGGTCGTCGTCGTGCGCTTGAAGCGTGCGGCGCCGGCCCGCTTCGCGAACACGGTGTCGGTGCTCGAGCCCTTCGGGCAGGACCAGTAGACGACGCCGGCTCCGCGTGCGATCCGTTCGACCGAGTCATCGAGTTCGAGATCCTCGATCAAGGCGTCGAGCGCACCGTCGTCGGACCCGAACACGACGTAGTCGTGCCGTTCGTCGGCATGCTCGAAGGGAAAGTCGTCGACCACGGCCGCGAGGGCGTCGTGCCGGACGAGCACGATCCAGGCGTCGTACCCGAACCGGTCGCGCAGCCCCTGCTCGATCGACGTCTTCAGCGGCTCGGCGGGCGCGTCGGCGCTGAACACGACGTTGCCCGAGGCGAGCACGGTCCGGACATCGTCGAACCCGAGCTCCCGGAAGAGCTCCGCCAGGTCCGCGCTCCTGATCGTGATGCCGTTCACGTTGACCCCGCGCAGCAGCGCGACCCACCTGTCCATGTCCGGACGGTAGCGGTCCGCGGCGATCACGTCCACGTCCGGGCCACGCCCCAGCCGGAGCCCTGCGGCACGATGTCGACCACCAGCGACTCGCCGTCGAGGTCGCTGGTCGCCTGGAATCGCCATCCCACGGTCCGTTCCGGCGCGTGGGTGATGGCGGTGGGCAGTTCGGCCCGTGTGACGGTCAGTCGGGTCGGGGTGTCGCTCACCCGCCACCGCTGCCCTGCCCACACCAGGCGGGTCGGTGTGCCTCCGGACCACCACACCGTGGCAGCCGTGTCGGTGATCATCATCGGGTCTCCTCGTTCGAACGTGTGTTCGAATGGTAGGTGTCGACCTCCGACGTCGCAACCGACGGTTGTCGACCACGGCGGGTCGCGGACGAACCCTCGAACGACGCAGCAGCCGTCGTGTAGACGGGACCCATGACGAACGACGCACAGGGCCCCGACGCGCAGCACCAGGTTCCCGAGGGGGTGTCCGAGGCCACGGTCGAGGCGCTCGGCAGCCTGTCCGCCGCGGTCGAGGTCATCGAGCACGCGCGCGGCCTGCTCTACGGGTTCCACCGCCTGACCGGCACCGCTGATCTGAACCTCGGTGAGGCGGTCGAGCAGCTGCGGAAGGCCGGGCACACCGAACTCGCCGAGCGCATCGACACCGAGCTCGTGGGCCGCAACGTCATCGCGGGCCGCTGGACGTTCCAGATCGTCGAGGACTACGACGACGGCTACTACGCCCTCGCCAAGGAGCTCGAGCGCACCGCGCGCGACGAGCTCGTGCAGGGCCGCCGCCACCTGTTCGAGGCGGGCATGAAGGAAGACCGTCGCACCCAGGACCAGCGCCACCACGAGGCCACGCCGAGCGACCTGCCGGACTGACCACGGGCCTCCAGGCCGACGCGGCCGACGCGGCCGACGCGGCCGACGCGGCCGACGCGGCCGACGCGGCCGACGCGGCCGACGCGGCCGACGCGGCCGACGCGGCCGACGCGGCCGACGCGGCCGACGCGGCTGACGCCAGCCGGCGAAGACGCCGGCGTCCTGCGGAAGACGCCCCGGAAACGTCGAGACGCCGCCGGATTCGGCGGCGTCTCGATGACACGACGGCGTCTTGCGCCAGGCCCGAGCGAACCGGCCCAGCAAGGCCCGAACGAATGGCTCAGCCGACGCCGAGCAGCGCCTCCAGCGGCCCCCGCGCGAAGTACAGCAGGAAGCCCGCGGCGACGACGTAGAGCAGCCACGAGACCTCGCGGCCACGGCCGGACAGCAGCTTGATGAGCACCCAGCTGATGAAGCCGGCGCCGATGCCGTTCGCGATCGAGTAGGTCAGCGGCATGACGACGATCGTCAGGAAGGCCGGCAGGGCCGAGCCGAAGTCCGACCACGAGATGTCCGCGACCTGCGCGACCATGAGCGCCCCGACGACGACGAGCCCGGCGGCGGCGACCTCGAGCGGGACGACCTGGGTGAGCGGCGTGAGGAACATCGACGCCAGGAACAGCAGGCCGGTGACGACCGAGGCCATGCCCGTGCGGGCGCCCTCGCCGATGCCGGAGGCCGAGTCGATGAAGACGGTGTTCGACGACACCGACGCGCCACCACCGGCGATCGCGCCGACGCCCTCGACGACGAGCGCCGACTTCAGGCGGGGGAACGTGCCGTCCGGCTTCGCGACACCGGCGGCCTTGGCCAGACCGGTCATGGTGCCCATGGCGTCGAAGAAGTTCGTGAAGACGAGGGTGAAAACGAGCATCGACGCGGCGAGCGGGCCGATGCGGGTGAAGGCGCCGAAGACGTCGGCGTGACCGACGAGCGACAGGTCCGGCACGGCGAACAGTGCGCTCGGCAGGCCGGGGGCGTTGAGGTTCCAGCCGGTCTTCGAGTCGACCGAGGTCGGCACCTGGAAGATCGCCTGCAGGATGATCGCGATGATCGTGGTCGCGACGATGCCGATGAGCAGCGCACCCTTGACCCGGCGGGCCATGAGCGTGCCGATGATGATCAGGCCGATCAGGAAGACGATGGTCGGCAGGGCGCCGACGGAGCCGTCCTCGCCGAGCTGCAGCGGCGGCGACGCGAGCCCGGAGGACCGCACGAAGCCGGAGTCGACGAGCCCGATGAACGCGATGAACAGGCCGATGCCGACGGTGATGGCCGCCTTGAGCTGGGCCGGGACGGCGGTGAAGATCATCGTCCGGATGCCGGTCAACGCGAGGATCACGATGATCAGACCGTTGATGACGACCAGGCCCATCGCCTCGGCCCAGGTGACCTGCTGCACGACACTGACGGCGAGGAACGAGTTGATCCCGAGCCCTGCGGCGATGCCGAACGGCAGGTTCGCGATGATGCCCATCGCGATGGTCATGACGCCGGCGACGAGGCCGGTCGCCGCGGCCACCTGAGCGTTCTCGAGCCATCCGCCCGAGACGTCCTTGGCGGCCTGGTCGGCGCTGAACCCACCGAGGATGAGGGGGTTCAGGATCACGATGTACGCCATCGTCACGAACGAGACGAGGCCACCGCGGACCTCGCGGGGGATCGACGATCCGCGTTGCGTGATGGAGAAGAATCGATCGAGGCCGGTCGCGAAGCGGTTCCGGGGCGTGGTGTCGGTCTGCGGGGCGCTCACCACGAGAGTTTAAAGGACGCTGGGTTTCGGGCGTGTCACACCGGTCTCACAGGTTGTGACCGCCGGGAGGCCCGTTCCACGCGGATCGCGCACCTCGCGCTGGGCGTCTGCCCGCGTTCTCCGGCCATGGCTGGTGTTGGATGAGCGGGTGACGTCACCCATGGACCGCGCCCGTGTGGAGGCCGCCGTCCGCGAGCTGCTGCTCGCCATCGGCGAGGATCCCGACCGCCCGGAACTCACCCGCACCCCCGCCCGTGTCGCCGACTCGTACGCCGAGTTCTTCTCCGGGATCGGCACCGACGCGGTCGCCATCGCCCGGGACGGCACGGTGCACGCCGAGGACGGTGAGCGCGGTCGGCTCGTCATCGTCCGGGACGTGAAGTTCCGCTCCGTCTGCGAGCACCACCTGCTGCCGTTCCTCGGGGTCGCGCACCTGGCGTACGCGCCGGGCGACCGGCTCATCGGGCTCGGCACGCTGGCACGGGTGCTCGACGCGGTGGCCTCCCGCCCGCAGCTGCAGGAGCGGCTCGGCGAACAGGTCGCCGCGACCATCGCCGAGGGGCTCGGCGCCGAGGGCGTCCTGGTGGTCCTCGACGCGCAGCACCAGTGCGTCACGACACGTGGGGAGCGCCAGACCGGTTCGACGACCGTGACGGTGGCGGCGACCGGTTCGCTGGCCGACGCCGCGGGACGGGCCGAGGCGATCGCGCTCATCGGCGCGGGGCGTGCGACCGACGCCGGGCAGGATGCGAGTGCCGGGGCGGACGCATGACGGGCCTCCAGGCGGCCGGACCCGGCTGGGTCGTGCCGGACCTGCGCCACCCGGTCCGGACGTTCGGCCGCCGCACCATCGACTTCGACCACCGCATCGCCGTCATGGCGATCGTGAACCGCACGCCCGACTCGTTCCACGACCGCGGCGCCACCTTCGAGCTCGACCGGGCCGTCGCCGCCTCGGTGCGCGCCGCCGAGCAGGGTGCCGACTGGGTCGACATCGGCGGCGTGAAGTTCGCCCCCGGTCCGGAACTGCCCGCGTCCGACGAGATCGACCGCGTCGTGCCCGTCGTCGAGCAGCTCGCCCAGCAGTCCGACGTCGTCATCAGCGTCGACACCTTCCGTCCCGAGGTCGCCGCGGCGGCGATCGCAGCCGGGGCGAGGGTCGTCAACGACACCACCGGTCTGTCCGACCCGCGGATGGCCGCCGTGGTCGCCGACTCCGACGCCACCGTCGTCATCACGCACTCGCTCGCCGAACCCCGACGGCCCCTGCCAGCACCACCGCAGTACGGCGACATCGCGGGCGAGGTCGTCGCGTTCCTGCGCGAACGGGTCGACCGGGCGCTCGCCGCGGGCATCCCCGAGTCGCGGATCATCGTCGACCCCGGCCACGACCTGCACAAGAACACCGTGCACACCCTCGAGCTCACCCGTCGGCTGCCCGAGGTCGTCGCGCTCGGCTACCCGGTCCTCGCCGCGGTGTCCAACAAGGACTTCGTGGGGGAGTCGCTCGGCCGCCCCCGCGGTGAACGGCTCTCCGGATCGCTCGCCGTGGCGACCGTGAGCGCGATGCTCGGCGCCCGGATCGTCCGCATGCACGACGTCGCCGAGAGCGTCGACGCGATTCGCATGGTCGAGGCCACCCTCGGGTGGCGCACCCCGGTGGAATCGAGGCACAACACGTGAACGTCCTGCCCCCGTCGATCGCGGACCTGTCCGACGACGACCTGCTCGAGCGCTACACCGCCGACGCCGGGGCCCCCTGGCTCCGCGTGAACTTCGTCGCCACGCTGGACGGTTCGGCCTCGGCCGCCGGGGTGTCCGGGTCGCTCGGCGGCGACGACGACCTGCGGGTCTTCGACCTGCTCCGGCGGGTGGCCGACGTCGTGCTCGTCGCCGCCGGCACGGTCCGCGACGAGGGCTACGGGCCGATGGTCCTGCACGACGCCGACGTCGCCTGGCGGCGGGCCCACGGCAAGCCGGACCACCCCGTGTTCGCGATCGTCACCGGGTCGCTGTCGCTCGACCCGACGTCGCGGGTGTTCACCGAGGCGCCGGTGCGCCCGATCGTCCTGACGTCGGCGACGGCGGCTGCGTCGTCGAAGGCCCGGGCGCTCGCCGAGGTCGCGGACGTCGTGGCGTGCAGCGCGGACGACGACCCGGACTCGGTGGACGCCGGACGGATCCGTGGGCTGTTGGCGGGCCGTGGCCTCGGGACGATCCACTGCGAGGGCGGGCCGTCGTTCCTCGGGGCACTCATCGCCGCGGGCGCCGTCGACGAGCTGACCCTAACGATCGACCCGTCGCTCGAGGGCGGGGAGGGGCCGCGCATCGCCCGGGGGTCGTCGCCGGAACTCCGGCGGATGCGACCGGCCCACGTGCTGCTCGGCGCCGGCGGCGTGCTGCTCACCCGGTACGTCCGGGCGCGCTGACCCCGCTCGCGCTGACACCGCCTGCGCTGGCGCCGCGGGCGCGCTGACCCCGCTCGCGCGCGGACCGCGGGACGGTCGGGCCCGTGGGCTAGGGTCGGGCGCGTGATCGACATCGTGGCGTCCGGGGTCCTCTTCGACATGGACGGGACCCTCGTCGACTCGACCGCGGTGGTCGAGGCGACCTGGACCCGGTTCGGGAACGCGAACGGCATCGACCCCGACGAGATCCTCGCGTTCTCGCACGGGCGGCAGGCGATCGACACGCTGCGGCGCTTCCTGCCCGACCTGCCCCTCGCCGAGCAGCAGCGGATCGCGGCGGAGCTCGTCGCCGAGGAGACCGCGAGCACCGAGGGCATCCTCGAGATCCCCGGTGCCGTCGCCTTCGTCCAGCGACTCGTCGAGCTCGGTGTCCCGGTGGCGCTGGTCACCAGCGCCCCGCGCGACCTCGCCGCGGGTCGGATGGCGGCCGCCGGGTTCGCCGTGCCCGCGGCCTTCGTGCCCTCGGAGGACGTCGAGCACGGCAAGCCCCACCCCGACGGCTACCTGCGCGGTGCCGCTCTGCTCGGCGTCGACCCGGCCGACTGCGTGGCGTTCGAGGACGCCCCCGCCGGACTCGAGTCCGCCATCGCCTCCGGCGCGACCACGGTCGTCGTGGGTCCCCTCGATCACCCGGTGACGGCCGGCTTGCACCGGGTCCACGGGTACGACGGCCTGACCGTCGAGCGCGACGGCGACGCCTTCCGCATCCACGGCTGAGCGCGGCGCCCGTCCTGCCCGCCCGCGTCCGCCGGCCGGCCGGTCCGGACACCCCGCTCGGCCCGCGCCGAGTGGTCGGGAACCGTCGGCTGCGCCGCCGCCAGCCGACGCTTTGCGACCGCCCGGCGGACGTGAGCGGGGAGTTGCGACCGGCCGGATGGCGGCCTGGAGGCCCGTGGCGGGCCCGCACCGTGCCTCCAGGCCGACGGCGGGCGCGTCCACGACGCCTCGCCCGTCGGTCCGGACACCCCGCCCGGCCTGCGCCGAGTGGTCGGGAACCGTCGGCTGCGCCGCCGCCAGCCGACGGTTTGCGACCGCCCGGCGGACGTGAGCGGGGAGTTGCGACCACCCGACCGGACCCCGAGCCGCCCCTGCGCGCCTACCCAGCCGACGCCGACGACCCTCGGGTGTGCGGCCGGAACGACCGGGCCGCGGAAGGAGCGATCATGGCAACCCTCGACGGCAAGAAGGTCCTCGTCATCACGACGAACTACGGCGTGGAGCAGGATGAGATCGTCGTCCCCACCGAACAGCTGCGTGAGCGCGGTGCCTCGGTGACCGTGGCGGCGAAGGAGACCGGCACGATCCAGACGCTGGTCGGCGACAAGGACCCGGGGCAGACGCTCGAGCCGGACACCACCATCGCCGGTGTCGACGCGAAGGACTTCGATGCCCTCGTGATCCCCGGCGGCACGATCAACGCCGACACCCTGCGCCAGGAGTCCCGTGCAGCGACGCTCGTGCAGGCCTTCGCCGAGGCGAGCAAGCCGGTCGCGGCGATCTGCCACGGCCCGTGGACCCTCGTCGAGGCGGGCGTGCTGTCCGGCAAGACCGTCACGTCGTTCCCGTCGCTGCAGACCGACCTGCGCAACGCCGGAGCCGAGTGGGTCGACCAGGAGGTCCAGGTCGACGGCGGCTTCATCACCTCCCGCACCCCGGACGACCTGCCGGCGTTCGTCGACGCGATCGAGAGCGCCCTCACCGCCTGAGCACCGCGCCGCCGAGCGTCTCGACGCCGAGCCGGGTCTCGGCCTGCCGGACACGATGCGCCCCCGGACGCCGACGGTGTGTCCGCCGAGCCGAGTCTCGGCCGGCGCAGGACGCTCGTCCTGTCGCGGCGCGACCGCGTCAGGCGAGCGCCACGGGGCGGGCCGTGCGGAGCACCGCAGGTCCGAGGGTGAGTACACCGTCGGACTCCGGGTCGCACCGCACGCCGCCCCGGCCGCGCATCGCCCGGAACGCCCCGGGGGCCACCTCGTGGTCCATCCAGGCGCAGGGGTTCGCCGCACGGTAGCCACGGAACCGGACCGGCCCGCTACCGGCGTCCGGGGTCACGCTCTCCAACGAGAACGACTCGCCCCGCAGGGCCTCGACGTCGGCACCCCGCAGGAACACGTTCCGCCGGGTCGCAGCGGGGTCGACGGTGGCACCGATCGCCTGGCCGACGGCTTCGAGCCCCTCCAGCCCGATCAGGGTGACGGACGCGTGCACGTGCGCGCGGGCCGCGAAGTACCGGTCGCCGACGATGCCCAGCCCGGCCCGCAGCTCGATCCGGTCGCGTGATTCGTCCGGATCGTCCGCGCCCACCGGCCGTGCACCGTCGGCCGGGCGCCCCTCGTACCGGTGCCGCGGCGAGACGAGCAGCAGCGCGACCTCGACCTCGGTGCGGAACGGCAGGTCGTCGAGACCGGCCCGGTCGCCGAGACCGGCCACGTCGTCTGCGGGAGTCACGCGGCCAACGCTAGCCGGGCCTCCCGGCCCCGTACTGCTCCGTCCACCTGCGGTGACACGCCGTCGTGTTGCCGGGACGCCGTGTTCCCGGCGGAACGCCGCGGAATCGGGCGGCGTCTCGCGCGCGTGGCGGCGTCTCGACGAGACGCCGGCGTCGTTGCCCGCCCGGCCGTGCACTGCTCCGTCCGATTCCCGCCAGTCGGCGTCGGCGGCGCATGTCAGGCTGAGCCCATGACCAGCCCGGACTCCGACGCGCAGCCCGACGCGCTGCACGCCGAACGGCACCGCGCCGTCGCCTCGCGCGACGCGCGCTTCGACGGCCAGTTCGTCACCGCCGTGCACTCCACCGGCATCTACTGCCGGCCCAGCTGCCCGGCCCGCACGCCGAAGGCCTCGGGCGTCACCTTCTACCGCACGAGCGCCGCAGCGCACCTGGCCGGCTTCCGCGCCTGCAAGCGCTGCCTGCCCGAGGCGACCCCCGGCAGCCCCGAGTGGGACCTGCGCGAGGACGTCGCCGGCCGGGCGATGCGACTCGTCCTCGACGGTGTCGTCGAGCGCGACGGTGTCCCCGGGCTCGCCGCACGCGTGGGCTACTCGGAGCGGCAGCTCAACCGCATCATGACGGCCGAGCTGGGTGCCGGGCCGAAGGCGCTCAGCCGGGCGCACCGGGCGCAGACCGCGCGGACCCTCCTCACCTCGTCCGACCTGCCCGTGGCCGATGTCGCGTTCGCCGCGGGGTTCGCCAGCGTCCGACAGTTCAACGACACCGTGCGCGAGGTCTTCGCCGTCACCCCGACCGAACTCCGCGGACGCCGGTCCGGGCGAGGCGACGTCGCCACCGGCGGCTCCGGCGGCTCCGTCGGTGACGGCGCACTGCACGTCCACCTGCCGGCCCGGGCACCCTTCGACGCGCAGGGCCTGCTCGACTGGCACGCGCTGCACGCCCTGCCGGGCACGGAGCAGGTGGACGCCGACCCCGCCGGCCGGGTCACGTCGTACGGGCGGCTGGTCGACCTGCCAGGAGGCCCGGGCTGGTTCAGCGCATCGGCCGCCGTCCCCGACGTGGCCGGGCGGGGCACCGGGATCGACCTGCGCGTGCGGGTCTCCGACCTCTCCGACCTGCCGTCCCTCGTGGCGCGGGTCCGGGCGCTGTTCGACCTCGACGCCGACCCGGTCGCCGTCGACGCCGTCCTCGGAGCCGTGCCCGAGCTCGCCGGACCCGTCGCGCGGGTGCCCGGTCTCCGGCTCCCCGGCGCGGTGGACGCGCACGAGATCGTCTTCCGTACCCTGATCGGGCAGCAGGTCTCGGTGGCCGCGGCGCGCACCGCGCAGACCCGGCTCGTGGCCGCACTCGGAGCGACGGTGCCGGACGCCATCCGGCCCGGCGGGCTGCTGTTCCCGTCGGCGGTGGTGATCGCCGAACGCGGGCACGAGGTCCTGCGCGGGCCGGCCGCTCGCGTCGACACGATCCTGCGGGTGGCTGCTGCGCTCGCCGACGGGTCCCTGGTGGTGGACGGTGGGCAGTCCCTCGGTGACCTGCGCGACGGACTCCTCGCCGTGAAGGGCATCGGGCCGTGGACCGCCGACTACGTCGCGCTCCGGGTCCGGCACCACCCCGACATCTTCCTCCACAGCGATCTCGCGGTGCGGAACGGTGCACAGGAACTCGGGCTGCCCGGTACGGCGCGTGAGCTCTCCCTATGGTCGGAGCAGGTGGCCCCCTGGCGGAGCTACCTCACGATGCACTGCTGGCGACCGATCATCGACCGCGCGATGACCGCGACCGCCGGCGCCCGTGCAACCCGTGCCCCCGAGGACCCCCGGAAGGACGACCGATGACCGACGCAACCATCCAGACCCTGGACACCCCCGACGGGCCGTTCACCGTGCTCGAGGACGCCGAGGGCAGGGTCCTCGCCTCCGGGTGGACCGACTCCGTCGAGTGGATCCTCGCCCGCCTGGCCGACCGCCACCGCCCCGACCGAGTGCTCGACGGCGTGGTCGCCTCGGCCGAGGCCGTCGACGCCTTCTACTCGGGCGAGGTCGAGCACGCCATGCAGGTACCGGTCCGGCAGTTCGGCACCGAGCTCTTCACCGAGGGGTGGCGCCAGCTCCGCCGGATCCCCGCCGGCGGCACCCTGACCTACACCGGGTTCGCGGCGGCGATGGGCCGGCCCGACGCCGTGCGGGCGGCGGCGAGCGTGTGCGCCCGGAACGCCCCGGCGCTCTTCGTCCCGTGCCACCGCGTGCTGCGCTCGGACGGCACGCTCGGGGGCTTCGCGTGGGGGCTCGACGTCAAGCGGTCCCTGCTCGAACGAGAGTCGGTCGGCACCACGGCACTCGTCTGACTTGTACAAAACGCTCTAGAATGTACAGGTGAGCGAAGTGTCGATCTCCGAAGCCCGTGGCCGTCTGGCGTCGATCATCGACGACGCCCGACACGAACCCGTGTACCTGACCCGGCGCAACAAGCGCGTCGCCGCCGTGGTCGATGCGGCCGTCCTCGACCGGTTGCTCGAGGCGGCAGAGGACCTGGACGACCTGGTCGCCTACGACGAAGCCGTCGCCGAGAGCGCCCGCATCGGTGGCGAGAACGTCAGGTGGGACGACCTCAAGCGCGAACTCGGCCTCGGGTGACGTACTCGGTCGAGGTCATCCCGGCCGCGCAACGCGTCATCCGCAAGCTCCCGCTCGACGGGCGGCGGCGGATCGAGGGGCTCCTCGCCATCCTCGCCGAGCACCCCCGGCCGCCCGCCGCACGCAAGCTCGTGAACCGGCCCGGGTGGCGAGTCCGCTCGGGGGACTACCGACTGATCTACCGGATCGACGACGGCAAGCTCGTCGTGGTGGTCGTCGACGCCGGGCACCGGCGCGAGGTCTACCGGGATCGCTGAGCTGGCAGGCGGCAGGCGGCAGCCAGCAGTCGGCAGCGTGCAGCCGTCAGGCGATCGCGCCGCGCAGGCTGTCCACGTGCAGTTCGACGAGCGCCAGGACCCGCTCCGGCGCACGTGCCGTCGGGTCCCACGTGTGCTCGATCGCCAGCCCGTCGATCAGCGCGTGCAGCCGGTCCGCCTCGTCGGTCAGGTCGCGATCGGCGCCGAAGCTGCCGTCCTCACGCAGGATCTCCAGCGCCCGGGTGCACACCCGGCTGACCCCGTCGTTCAGGCGTCGGGCGCTCGCGGCCAGGTGTTCGTCGGTGCGCGCGAGCACGCCGAGCTGCACCTGAGCCAGGATCTCGGTCGTGCGCTCGGCGTCGAGCGGCAGCACCTGGGCGAGGACGTCCAGTGCGAGCGCCCGACCCGTCGAACGCAGGGCGGCGAGCCGAGCGGTGACCCGTTCCTCGATGATCATCAGGCAGTGCTCGCGCAGGGCGTCCTGCGTCGGGAACACACGGCGGAGTGATGCGGGAGCGATGCCGGCCTCGTCCGCGACGTTCCGCACCGACAGCGCGCTCAGGCCGTCCCGCTCCAGGATCCGCAGGCAGGCCGCGGCCACCAGGGATCCCCGTTCCTCGAGGTCGACACGGCGGGACACCGGGTCAGCCTACGGCCGGCTCGCTGCTCCGGCCGGGCCCGCGGCTGCGGAGGTGGCCCGGCGTGGCCAGATCGTGTAGCTGATCGCCCACAGCAGTTCGACGCCCAGCACCACCCCGAGCAGCGCGACCGTGCCCTGCAGTTCGTTCGTGCGCTCCGGGTCCCCGACGACGAGGACGAGTCCGCCGATGATCCCGCCGGCGATCAGCACGGCGAGCGCGGTCCGCAGCACGTCGCCCCAGCACCGGACCGTGTACCGCCGTCCGCTCAGGCGTTCCGGTGCCGGACCGCCGGCGAACCGGTGCGTGAACCGGACGTCCGCCCACGCGATCATCCGGTGCCCGTACGCGACCGAGAAGCCGATGTAGATCGCCGCGAGTCCGTGGTGCCACGACGCGGTCCCACCGCCGAGCAGGTCGACCGTGACGACCGCGAGCAGCACGACATCGATCACGGGCGCTGCGACGAGCATCGCCGCTCCCGACCGCGGCCGTCGCAGCAGGTACCGGGTGGTCAGGCCGCCGAGGATCGCGACCCAGAAGGCGATCTCGCAGGCGACGATGGCGATGAGTGTCATGGTTCCCCGTTGCAGCGGCGGTGAGTGTTGAGTACAGGTGTACTCAAACAGCATGACACGGCGACCACCACGGTGTCGAGCGTGCGGTTCTGCCCCTGGAAGCGGGGGGAGACACGGACTCGCACGCCTGCGACACTCGGAGGACCGGTAATCCGCACGGTGCCCTCCGAGGCCCGACGCATCGCCGTCGACAGCTCGCAAAGGACCCCATGCTCCCTCCAGTCGACCGAACGGTCGTCTCCTCCGACGGCACCACCATCGCCGTCTCCGAGGCAGGGGACGGGCCGGCGGTCGTCGTCGTGGGCGGTGCCTTCGACCACCGGGGGACCCCGTACCTCGACCGCGTGGTCGCCGAGCTCGGCTCGACGCACCGCGTGGTGACCTACGACCGCCGTGGCCGCGGTGCCAGCGGTGACTCCGCGACGTGGGCCATCGAGCGCGAGGTCGACGACCTGCGCGCCGTCGTCGAGAGCATCGGCGCACCGACCACCGCCGTCGGCATCTGCGTCGGCGCCGGTGTCGTCCTGCACGGGCTCGCCACCGGACTGCCCGTCGACGGCGCCGTCCTGTGGGAACCGCCGTACCGCGCCTCGGTCGACCCGCACGCCGACGACGTGGTGTTCGCCGACCTGCTCGACGAACACGTCGGTGCCGGCCGGCGGGCCCAGGCCGTCCGCGGCTTCCTGACCCAGGTGCTCGGGGTCCCGATGGGCCAGGTCACGGCACTGCGGCTCAAGGGGTCGCTCTGGCGCTCCCTGGTCGTCGACGCCCACGTGCTCAGCCGCGAGGTCCGGGTGCTGAACGGCCTCGCCGTGCCCGAGCGGGTCGCTGCCGCCGTGGGTGTGCCGGTGCTCGTCGGTGCCGGTGGCGACGGACTCGAGTGGATGCGTCGTGCGGCCCGCGCCCTCGTCGACGCGGTGCCCGGTTCGGAGTACGCCGAGGTGCCCGGGCAGGGACACGTCCCCGCCCCGGCGGCCCTCGGAGCCCTGATCGACCGCGTCCGGAGCCGGATCGCCTCGCCCAGCAGCTGACTGCGAGAGGATGAGCGGGTGAACGCACCCCGCCTCGGTCTCCTGCTCGACGTCGACGGACCCATCGCCAGCCCGGTCTCCCGCACCATCGCGATCCCGAGCATCGTCGCGGACCTCGTCGCGCTCGCCGCCGAGGGCATCCCGATCGTGTTCAACACCGGGCGCAGCGACGCGTTCATCCGCTCCGAGGTCGTCGGCCCGCTGCTCGCCGGTGGCCTCGCCGAGGGCGGGCGGGTCCATGCGGTCTGCGAGAAGGGCGCCGTGTGGTGCTCGATCGGTCCGCAGTACGACGGCGGCATGGGTGAACTGACGGTCGCCGAGGACCTCGCGCTGCCGCGGGACTACGCCGACGAGATGCGCGAGCTGGTCCGCGACGAGTACGCCGACCTGGTGTTCTTCGACGAGACGAAGCGCGCCATGGTGTCGATCGAGCAGCGCGTCGAGGTGCCGAACGCCACCTACCTGGCCCGCCAACCGGAGTTCGACGCGAAGGCCATGGCCGCGCTCGAGCGTCGCGGGCTCGGTGTCCGCCGACTCGACGACGTCCGACCCGACGCCGACGGTGCCGTGCAGTGGCGCATCGACCCCACGATCATCTCGACCGACGTCGAGTCCGACCGCAGCGGCAAGGACCTCGGGGCCGAGCGCTCGCTCGAGCTCCTCGGGCAGGACGGCGAGCTCCCGGTCACCTGGCGCACCGTGGGGGACTCCCGCAGCGACTACGCCATGGCGGACTGGCTGCACGCCCACGGCCACGAGGTCGCGCACGTCGACGTCCGTCCCGCCGACGGGGTGCCGGCCACGCCGTACCCGGTGCTCACCGCGCCCGACGGCGTGATCCACGACGAGGCCGGCGCCCGGTTCCTGGCGGACTGGCGCGCCGGCCGCTGACGCGACCGCGGCACTGGACGCACCCGTCAGCCGACCGAGCGGTGGCTGCCGGGCCGGTGCCGCGCCTCCTGGCCGTCGCCGGACCGGGCCACCGTCCGGGCGGACGCTTTGCGTGACACAGTGGTACACCAGTACCCTTCCGAGGTCCGCCGCCAGCCGATGACGGGATCCACCCCATGGCAACGAAGCTCCGCATCAAGTCGATCGAGGCCTCCCTGGCCGACTCCGAGGAGCAGGGCAGGTCCCTGAAACGCTCCCTGAAGACGTTCGACATCGCCGCGATGGGGATCGCGGTCGCCGTCGGCGCCGGCATCTTCTCGGTCGGCGCGAACGCCGCCGCGAACTTCGCAGGGCCCGGCGTCATCATCTCCTTCCTGCTCGCCGCCGTCACCTGCGGCCTGGCGATCATGTGCTACGCCGAGTTCGCGTCGACGATCCCCGTCGCCGGCTCCGCGTACACGTTCACGTACGCCACGATGGGTGAGCTGCTCGCCTGGATCGTGGGCTGGGACCTCATCCTCGAGACCCTCACCGCCAGTGCCGTCATCGCGAAGTACTGGGGCATCTACCTCAGCACCGCTTTCGACGTCTTCGGCATCACCCTGCCGAGCACGATCCAGCTCGGCCCGATCCCCTTCACCTGGGGTCCGGTGCTCATCGTCGGGATCTTCACGGTGCTCCTCGCCTTCGGCACCCGCCTGTCGTCGCGGGTGTCGGCGGTCATCACCGTCATCAAGGTCGCGATCGTCGTGTTCGTCATCGTCGCCGGCGCGTTCTTCGTCAAGGCCGCGAACTTCACGCCGTTCATCCCGCCGGCCGAGCCGGCCAAGGGTGCCGAGGGCAGCGTCTGGACCCAGTCGCTCGTGTCCTGGTTCACCGGTGCCGAGCCCGCCCAGTACGGGGTCTTCGGCCTGCTCGCCGCGGCGTCCCTGGTGTTCTTCGCCTTCATCGGCTTCGACGTCGTCGCCACCAGCGCGGAGGAGACCGAGAACCCGCAGAAGACCCTGCCCCGCGGCATCTTCATCGGCCTCGGCATCGTGACCCTGCTCTACGTCGGCGTCAGCATCGTCATCACCGGCATGGTCTCGTACCAGCGCCTGGCAGAGGAGAAAGCGCCGTCCCTGGCGTCGGCGTTCGACATCGTCGGGCTGCCGTGGGCCGCCGGCATCATCGCCATCGGGTCCCTGATCGGTCTGACCACCGTCGTCATGGTGCTGCTGCTCGGCCTGTCCCGCATCGTCTTCTCGATGAGTCGTGACGGCCTGCTGCCCCGCTGGTTCTCGAAGACCAACCCGAAAACGCAGACCCCGGTGCGCGTGCAGGTCGTCGCCGGTGTCGTCGTGGCGCTGCTGGCCGGGTTCACCGCGGTCGACAAGCTCGAGGGCATGATCAACATCGGCACGCTGTCCGCGTTCGTCCTGGTGTCGATCGGCATCGTCGTGCTGCGTCGTTCGCGGCCCGACGCCCCGCGGGCCTTCCGGGTGCCGTGGTCGCCGGTGCTGCCGATCATCTCGGCGGTGCTGTGCTTCTGGCTGATGCTGAACCTCGAGGTCGAGACCTGGCTCCGGTTCGTCGTCTGGCTGGCCATCGGCTTCGTCATCTACTTCGGCTACAGCCGTCGCCACAGCCGCGTCGGCCAGCGCATGCAGTAGGGCGGTTCCGCAAGACACCGGTGTTCGCACGTTGCACACCCGCACAACGCGGTTCGACGTGTGGACACCGGTGTTTTGCTGCCCGCCTGTCCGCCGCGCCGCCGCCGCGCCGCGCCGCCGCCGCGCGGCTCCGCGTCGCTACGCGCCGACGAGCAGGAGCACGCCGAACGCGAGCATCACGACGGCGACCAGCCCGTCGAACACCCGCCAGGTCACCGGCTTCTCGAACAGCGGCCGCAGCAGGCGTCCGCCGAACCCGAGCGCACCGAACCACAGGCAGCTCGCCGTGACGGCACCGATCGTCCAGAGCCACCGGTCGTCCGCACCCTGCTGGTTCGCCACCGACCCGAGGAACACCAGCGTGTCCAGGTAGACGTGCGGGTTCGCCCACGTGAAGACGAGCATGGTCAGCACCGCCGTCCGCATGGTCACCCCCTGGCCGGGAGGCGCGGTGCGCGTCCGCCCCGCCGCCACCGTCCCGCCGGTGGTCGCGCCGACCCCCGCGCTCGCGCCGGCGCCCACCACTCCGTCGTCGGCGGCCTCGTCGGCCACCCGCATCGCGTCCCCCGAGGGCCGCAGCGCACGCCGCGCCGCGAGCACCCCGTACGTGAGCAGGAATGCGGCACCCACGAACCGGACCACCAGGAGCGCCACGGGGAACCGTTCGACCACGGCGCCGACCCCGAGCACCCCGGCGACGATGAGCAGCGCATCCGAAACGGCGCACACCACGACGGCAGCGGCCACCACCCGGAGCCCGGCGCTCACGGCGAGGCGCAACAGGTAGGTGTTCTGCACACCGATCGCGACGATCAGTGCGAGGCCGGTGCCGAGGCCGGAGAGCAGGGGCAGGAGCGTGGTCACGGTCCGACGCTAGGGCCCGGCTCCGGTGTAGTACAGCTCACGTTCCTGCAGCGCCGTAAGCTCAACTGCATGACCCGGTTCCAGCGCGAGCACCTCGAGACGCTGCTCGCCGCCGTCGACCACGGCACGCTCGACGCGGCGGCCCGCGCGCTGGCGATCACCCCGTCGGCGGTCTCGCAGCGGATCAAGTCCATGGAGCAGCAGGTCGGCCGGGTCCTGCTCCAGCGCACCACCCCGGTGCGCCCGACCGCGGACGGCGCAGTGGTGCTCCGGCACGCACGGCAGGTCCGGCTGCTCGACGAGGAGACCTCCCGAGCGCTCGGCGGTGGATCATCGGTGGTGCCGTCGATCCCGCTGGCCGTGAACGCCGACTCGCTCGGCACCTGGTTCCTCGACGCCCTCGCCCTCGTCCGAGCCGACACCGAGGTGGTCTTCGACCTGCACCGCGAGGACCAGGACCGCACCGCCGAACTGCTCCGCGCCGGCACGGTGATGGGTGCCGTGACGGCCGAGGCGGATCCGGTGCAGGGCTGCTCGTCGGTGCCGCTCGGCATCGACCGGTACCGGGCGGTGGCGTCCCCGGCGTTCGTCGCCCGTTACCTCGGCGACACCGGCACCGAGCGGCGGATGCTCCGGCGGCTCGACGAGGTCCCGCTCGTCGACTACGACCGCGACGACGACCTGCAGCAGGGGTACCTGCGGCAGGTCCTCGGACACGCTCCCGGAGGCCCGCGCCACTTCGTCCCGACCTCTGCCGACTTCGCCCGTGCGGTCACGCTCGGGTTCGGGTGGGGGCTGCTGCCCGAGGCGCAGTGCCTCGAGGCGATCGACCGCGGTGTCCTGGTCGAGCTGGCCCCGGGCCGGCACGCGGACGTGGCGCTGTGGTGGCAGCGCTGGAACCTGGCGTCACCGCTCCTCGAACGGGTCACCGACGCCGTCCGTGCGACCGCCTCGTCGCGCCTGCACCCCGCGCGTCAGGTCTGACAGCGCGGACACCAGTACGTGTCGCGCAGGGTGAGTTCCGAGTCGCCGAGTTCGCCGTGCCGGATCGGGGTCCCGCACCGCAGACACGGTTTGCCGGCACGGCCGTAGACCCAGAACCGTCGCCCCGGACGGTCGACGCCGGTGGTGACGCGGGCACTGCGGTCGCGGTTCGCCAGGATCAGTCGGCTGGCGAGCGTGATCGTCCGCGCCGGGTCCGGCACCTGCCCGACCGGACGCGTCGGCAGCACACCGCGCAGGAAGCAGAGTTCGTTCCGGTACACGTTGCCGAGCCCGGCGAGCACCCGCTGGTCGAGCAGCGCCAGCCCGACCGGGCGCTCCGGGTCCTCGGTCAGGTTGGCGAGCGCCAGGTCGGCGTCCCAGTCGGGGCCGAGCAGGTCGGGCCCCAGGTGTCCGACGACCTCGGACTCCTGGTCGCGGGGGACGACCTCGAGCACCCCGAGCGCGAAGCCGACGGTGGAGACCCCCTCGGCGTCCAGGATCGCCCGGGCCTGGTGGGCCGGCCGTCGCCAGCGGTCACCGGGCGCGTAGACGTCCCACCGACCCTCCATCTTCAGGTGCGAGTGCACGGTCAGGTCGCCGATCCGGTGCAGCAGGTGCTTGCCGCGGGGGACGACCTCGTCGACGGTGCGGCCGACCAGGTCGAGCGTCGCGAACGCGGGGACCCGGAAGTCGCTCTTCGTCAGGACCTTGCCCGCCAGCGCCGTGTGCAGGCGGCGAGCCGCCCGGTAGACGGTGTCGCCTTCAGGCACGGGTCACCTCCGACGGGCGCCCGCAACTCGTCCGGACGGCACGGGGCACTTCCGGCACGTGGTCGCTGCGCTGCCGGGAGGCGCGGCTCGCCTCACACACGGAGCCGCAGCCCCTGCGGGGTCGCCGTGAACCCCGCGGCCCGGAGTGCGCCGCCGAGCGGCGTCTCGAGCACGAAGTCCCCGTCGACCCGTTCGACCGAGAGCTTGCGCAGCCCGGTCCGGACGATGCCGGCGATGGAGGCGGCCGCGGCAGCGAGGTCGGCGGCGTCGTCGGTGAAGGTCAGCACCGACTTGCCACCGCGCTCGACGTACACGGTGAGCTTGCCGTCGACGGTCGTCACGAGGGCGCCCGCCTTCCGCCCCGGCCGGTGGCCCCGAGTGGTCTTCGCGCCGCTCGCCGCACCGCTGCCGAGGGTGCTCTCGGCCCCGGCGGCATCGTCAGCCCCGACGCCTGGATCGGCGTCGCCCGTCGGCCACGGCAACGAGGCCCCGAACGGGTTCGCCGGGTCCGTCGCGGCGAGCGTGAGCGCCTCGCGCTTCCGGTCCGGATCGTCGCGCTCGTCGTCGCCGAGTTCGCGGGCGTAGGTGCGCAGCCGGTCGACGGTCGGGCCGGTGGCGAACTGAGCGGCACCGAGCCCCTCGACGAAGTACCCGCGACGAGCCCGGCCGGACTCCTCGAAGCGCGAGAGCACCCGGTACACCCCGGCGAAACCACCCCGGACGCCCTCGACCTGCACGGCACCGCGGGTGACGACGCCGTAGCGTTCGAGCAGCTGTTCGGCGGTCGCGGCCGCCCGCACGGTCGAGTCGGACTCGGCCAGCGGCAGCAAGGACCACCGGCCCCCGACCGACGGCGGCCCGGACTGTGTCGGCATCGTCGGACGCCGACGGCCGCGGTAGGCCCGAGCACGCGGAGCACTCGAGCTCTTCGCCTTGCCGCCGAGCATCGAGCGCAGCGGGGCGAACGTGTCGTTCGTGATCTGCCCCGCCCAGACCAGGTCCCACAGCGCGGTGGTGAGCGCCTGGTCGTCACTGCTGCCCACGGCCTGGCCCAACTGCCGGAAGAAGTACGCGCCACCGCCCGCCAAGGCCCCGAGCACGTCCCGCTGCAGCTCGGTCGTCTCGTCGCCGGAGGGCTCGGCGAGCGTCGTCGCCGCGGTGTCGGCCAGGTGCAGGCGAACCCAGCCGTCATTGCCCGGCAGGGTGCCACCGCCGGACCACAGGACCTCGCCGGTGGCGGTGAGTTCGTCGAGCATGCTCGTCGAGTAGTCGGTCACGCGCGACGGCAGCACCAGGGTCTCCCAGGCGCTGGCGGGCAGGGCGACCCCGGCGAGCTGGTCGATCACCCGCAGGACGCCGTCGACGCCGCGGAGCCCACCGCGGGTCCCGGGGGTCTGCACGTGCTGCCACGCGGGCAGGAACCGGGCGAGGGTGTCCGGCGAGACCGGTTCGACCTCGTGCCGCAGCGCTGCGAGGGACTTCGTGCGGATCCGGCGCAGGACCTCGGCGTCGCACCACTCGGCACCCTGGCGGTCGGGGCGGAACTCGCCCTCTACCACCCGGCGGTCGGCGACGAGTCGGCGCAGGGTGTCCTGCACGACGGCGATGCCCAGACCGAGTCGCCCGGCGGCTTCGTGCGCGGAGAACGGCCCGTGCGATCGGGCGTAGCGGCCGATCAGGTCACCGAGGGGGTCGGCCACGGGCTCGACGAACGCCGTGGGCACACCGATCGGCAGCGGGACCCCGAGGGCGTCCCGCAGACGGGCGGCGTCCTCGATCACGGCCCAGCGCGTCGCCCCGGCGTGCGAGAACGAGAGCACCCGGCGGTCACGCTCGAGGACCTGCAGCGTGCTGCGCAGTTCGGCGGTGGCCGCTGGACGGTCGGCGGTGTCGGCGAGCCAGCTCCGGTCGACCGCTTCGTCGAGGTCGAGCGCGCCGACGAGCCGCAGCACGTCCACGAGCCCCTCGGCGTCACGGGCACGGCGGTCCGGCGAGAGCCGCTGCAGGTCGCGCTCCACCGAGGCGATGACCGCCGGGTCGAGCAGCTCGCGCAGCTCCGCACGTCCGAGCAGCTCGCCGAGCAGCGTCGAGTCGAGCGACAGGGCCGCTGCCCGGCGTTCGGCGAGCGGGGTGTCGCCCTCGTACATGAAGGCCGCGACGTACCCGAACAGGATCGAGCGGGCGAACGGCGACGGCTGCTCGGTCTCCGTCTCGACCAGGCGGATCCGGCGTCCGGCGATGTCGTCGGCGATCCCGAGCAGCGCGGGCACGTCGTAGACGTCCTGCAGCACCTCGCGCACGGTCTCGAGCACGATCGGGAACGTCGGGTACTTCTGCGCGACCTCGAGCAGCTGCGAGGCCCGCTGCCGCTGCTGCCAGAGCGGCGACCGCTGCCCGGGGTTCCGTCGGGGCAGCAGCAGGGCGCGCGCCGCGCACTCGCGGAACCGCGCGGCGAACAGTGCCGAGCCGCCGACCTCGTCCGTGACCAGGGCTTCGAGGTCGTCGCGCTCGAACACGAACAGGTCGGCACCTGGCGGCTCGGCATCGGTCTCCGGGATGCGGACGACGATGCCGTCGTCGGCCGCCATCGCGTCACCGTCGATGCCGTGCCGTTCGCGCAGCCGTGCGGCGACGGCCAGGGCCCACGGCGCGTGCACCTGCATGCCGTAGGGCGAGTGCAGGATGAGCCGCCAGTCCCCGAGCTCGTCACGGAACCGCTCGATGACGAGCGTGGTGTCGTTCGGCACGTGACCGGTGGCCGCGCGCTGGTCGCGCAGGAAGGTCAGCAGGTTGGTGACGGCGCGCTCGTCCAGTCCACCGGCGGCGACGCGGGCGCGGGCGTCCTCGTCCGAGGCGCCCTCGACCTCGCGTACGAACGCACCGGTCGCCCGGCCGAGCTCGGCGGGCCGGCCGATGCCGTCGCCCTTCCAGAACGGCACGCGTCCGGGCTGCCCGAACGCCGGGCTCACGACGACGCGGTCGTGGGTGATCTCCTCGATCCGCCAGCTCGTCGCACCGAGGGCGAAGACGTCGCCCACGCGCGACTCGTAGACCATCTCCTCGTCGAGCTCGCCGACGCGGGACGCCTTCTCGCCGACCATGAAGACGCCGAACATGCCGCGGTCGGGGATCGTCCCGCCGCTCGTCACGGCGAGTCGCTGCGCACCGGGGCGCCCGGTCAGGGTGCCGTGCACGCGGTCCCAGACCAGCCGTGGCCGGAGTTCGGCGAACTCGTCGCTCGGGTACCGGCCCGTGACCAGGTCGAGCGTCGCCTCGAACGCCGATCGGGGCAGACCGCTGAACGGGGCGCTCCGCCGCACGAGCTCGAACCAGTGCTCGACGTCGAGGGTGTCGATCGCCCCGGCGGCCACGGTGTGCTGCGCCAGGACGTCGAGCGGGTTCGCCGGCACCGAGATCGACTCGATCTGGCCCGTGACCATCCGCTCGACCGTGACCGCGCTGTTGACCAGGTCGGCCCGGTGCTTCGGGAACAGGACGCCGCGGGAGATCTCACCCACCTGGTGGCCGGCGCGACCGACGCGCTGCAGGCCGCTCGCGACCGAGGGCGGCGCCTCGACCTGGACGACCAGGTCGACCTCGCCCATGTCGATGCCGAGCTCGAGTGAACTCGTCGCGACGACGCACCGCAGCCGACCGGACTTCAGGTCGTCCTCGATGATCGCGCGCTGGTCCTTCGACACCGAGCCGTGGTGTGCACGCGCGAGCACCGGGACGGATGCGTCCGAGCCACCGCCACCCGTCTGTCCGGACCCGCCGATCAGCTGCGCCGGCGGTCGCTTGGCGCCCTGGGGGGCGACGGCGTGCGCCGAGGTGCGGGCCGGTGACTGTGGTCGGCCCCGCGCCACGGGGAGGCCGTCGTCGTCCGGGGACGCCCCCGCCGGCACCAGCACGCCGTCGCCGGCGGCGGCGAGCACGCGTTCCTCGTGGATCTCGTTGAGCCGGGCCGTGAGTCGTTCGGCCAGCCGCCGCGAGTTCGCGAACACGATGGTCGAGCGGTGTTCCTCGATCAGGTCGACGACACGTTCTTCGACGTGCGGCCAGATCGATCCGTTCGTCGGTGACTCGGACGCGTCCGCACCGACCGGCGGTGCCCCGAGCTCGGTCATGTCGTCGACGGGGACGACGACCCGCAGGTCGAAGGTCTTCTGCGCGGGCGGCGCGATGATCGTCACCGGTGCACGACCGCCGAGGAACCGCGCGACCGCTTCCGGCGGGCGGACGGTCGCCGACAACCCGATGCGCTGCACGGGCTTGTCGAGCAGGTCGTCGAGGCGCTCGAGCGACACGGCCAGGTGCGCGCCGCGCTTGGTCGAGGCGACCGCGTGGACCTCGTCCACGATGACCGTGTCGACGTTGACCAGGGTCTCGCGCGCCTGAGAGGTGAGCATCAGGTAGAGCGACTCGGGCGTGGTGATGAGGATGTCCGGCGGCTGGCGCAGGAGCTTCTGGCGGTCGGACGACGGGGTGTCGCCGCTGCGCACCCCGACCGTGACGTCCGGCGGTTCGGTGCCGAGGCGCCGAGCGGTCTGGGTGATGCCGACGAGCGGGCTCCGCAGGTTGCGCTCGACGTCGACGCCGAGGGCCTTGAGCGGCGAGACGTAGAGCACCCGCGTGCGCTGCTTCGCCGGCGGACGGTCCGTCGCGCTGATGAGTCGGTCGATCGACCACAGGAACGACGCCAGGGTCTTGCCGGAGCCGGTCGGGGCGATCACGAGTGCGTGCTGCCCGGTCGAGATGGCGTCCCACGCCCCGGCCTGCGCCGGCGTCGGTGCGTCGAAGGCGCCGCGGAACCACTCGGTGGTCGCGGGGGAGAAGCGCTCGAAGACGTCCGTCATGGTCCGTCCCATCCTGCCCCCCACCACCGACAGCAGGCCGGGCGCGCGTACCCCTTGACGGAACGATAGTTAACGATCTATCGTGAACACATCGCGATACGACGAAGACGATCAGGTCAGACCGATCGCGAGCCGACTCAGCACGATGAAAGGACTCCTCATGCGCCCCTCGTATGACGACGACAGCAACACGTCCCCCCGCGACCAGCGCGGGTTCGGCCCGCGCGGCCCCCGCTTCGGCGGCGCGCGGCAGCACCACGGCGCCGGCTTCCCCGGCCGTGACCGCGGTGACCACGACCACGGCGGCCGCGGCTTCGGTGGCCGCGGGTTCGGCCCCGGCTTCGGTCCGGGCATGGGCTTCGGCCCCGGTTTCGGCGGGCCCGGTTTCGGCCGCGAACGCCGTCGCCGCGGTGACGTCCGCCTCGCGATCCTCGGTCTGCTGGCCGAGGGCCCGCAGAACGGGTACGCCGTGATCAAGACCATCGCCGAGCGCACCGGCGGCGCCTGGAAGCCGAGCCCCGGCTCGGTCTACCCGACGCTCCAGCAGCTCGTCGACGAAGACCTCGTGGTCTCGTCGGGCGACGGCCGCAAGACGCTCTTCGAGCTCACCGACGCCGGCAAGGCCGAGACCGAGGTCAAGGCCGACGAGATCGCTGCGGCACTCGACGGGGCCCCGGGTATCCCGGACGCCCAGCGCGAGTTCTTCGAGGCGCTCCGGAAGACCATGGGCGTCCTGCAGATGTACCGCAGCACCGCGACCGAGGAACAGGCCAAGGCCGCCACGGCCAAGGTGGACCAGCTCCGCAAGGACCTGCTCCAGATCCTCGCCGACTGACGGACGTCACCGCGTAACGGACAGGAGGCCCGGTGCCAGCTGGCACCGGGCCTCCGGTCCGTCGTCGTGCGCCTACCCGGCGTCGACGAAGGCCGCCACGTCGGCCAGTTCCGCCGTCGACACGGCGTGCGGCAGGCCCGCGTAGGTGCGGTCGGTCACGTCGGTGTGGGCTGCGGCCCACGCCTGCGTCCGGGCGGTGGCCTCGGGCGGGATCACCGGGTCGATGTCGCCGTGCCCGAGGAACACCCGCGGCCGCACGGCCGACACGGCCTCGTCCCGCGAGTCCGAGACGCCCGGCACGACGAACCCCGACAGCGACACCGCGAACGCGAACGCCGCGGGCCGGGCGCGCAGGAGCTGGAGCGCCATCGAGCCGCCCTGCGAGAACCCGAGCAGGCCGATCCGCGGGTGGTCGGCGGCGACGGAGTCGATCCAGTCGAGCACCTCGGCGGCGACGGCGTCGACCGCCTCCGGCGCTAGGGAGCCGGGCGTGCCGAGTGGGTACCAGCTGAAGCCGGGCCCCCACGCCGTCGGCGCCCGGAGCGACGCGACGGTCCACGCAGGCGGCAGCGCGGGGGCGAGCCCGAGCAGGTCGTGCTCGTTCGACCCCACCCCGTGCATCGCCACGAGCAGGGGTGTCCCCCGCCGGTCCGGGGCACTCCGTGTCCACTGCACCAGGTCCGCATCGATCATGTGGACAACGGTAACCATCCCCAACCCCCGCGCCTTCCGCCGAACTCGCCGCCGTGCCTGGTAGACACGGTGCATGTCCTCGCTGCGCACCCCCGATCCCGACTCCGGCTGGCTGTCCGACGAGGAGCTCGCGAACGTCCGCCGTCGTCTGCCGATCTGCTACGTCGAGGCGGTCCCCGTCCGCACCGACGGCCTCGGCGTCGTGACCGAGGTCGGCGTGCTGCTGCGTGTCTCCCCGAGCGGTTCGATCGCCCGCACCCTGGTGTCCGGTCGCGTGATGTTCGGCGAGTCGATCCGCACCGCACTGTTCCGCCACCTGGAGAAGGACCTCGGGCCGATGGCGTTCCCGCAGCTGCCCTCGAGCCCCACGCCGTTCACCGTGGCCGAGTACTTCCCGCTGCCCGGCGCCTCGGTGTACACCGACGAGCGGCAGCACGCGATCTCGCTGGCGTACGTCGTTCCCGTCACGGGGACGTGCGAACCCCGGCAGGACGCCCTCGAGCTCACGTGGATGAGCCCGATGGAAGCCGCGTCCGACGCCGTCGCCGACGAGATGGAAGGCGGCCGCGGCGCACTGCTCCGTGCCGGCCTGGCATCGGTCGGCGCCCTGCACTAACCCGACCGGGGTGTCCACGCCGTGCGCACGACGAAGCCCCCGGATCCGATCGGATCCGGGGGCTTCGCAGCGCGGTCGCGAACCGGCTTAGTGCTTGTCGTCCTTGAAGCTGTCGGCGACGCCGTGCGCGGCGTCCTTGACGTCGGTGACGCCCTGCTTCGCCGAGGCCTTGCCCTGGTCGGTCTGGCCTTCGGCCTTCAGCCGGTCGTTACCGGTCGCATTGCCGGTGGCTTCCTTGACCTTGCCTGACGCCTTCTCAGCGGCGTTCTTGATGTCATCGATGCCAGCCATAGGCACTCCTTCCAGAAGCGGACGTGTTCCCCGTCAGCCGCTTGCGCGGCATCCGAAAGTGAGACCGTACGCCCGTCGGAGTCCCTCACCCCCAGCCCCCGCCAAGGTTCGCCCGAGCCCCGACGCGGAACACCGGTGTTCACGGAACACACCCCGGGATGCGGGGGTTCGAAACGTGAACACCGGTGTCTTGCGGACTCAGACCGCGCAGGTCAGTGGCGGTCGGCAGCGCCGGCCGGACGGGAGGCGCGGCGCGAGCCACCACGACGGTTGCCGCCCGACTCGTTGCCGGACCGACCCGCGGCGTAGCCGCCCTCGGACGACCACACGGCCGACGAGCCGCCGCGCACGACGTCGCTGCTGCCCGAGCGACGGTTGCCGCCGCTGCGGCGACCACCGGTCGAACCGGCGGCCGCGGCACCGGAGCGCCCGGCACCCTCGGTCCGCGCGCCACGGGCCGGACGGCCCTGACGGCCCCCGGCCGAACCGGCGGACTCGCCAGCCGAGCCGGAGCGCGCGGGCTGCGCCGCGCCTCCAGACCGACCGCCGCGACCACGGCGACGACCGCCGCCGTCACCGGCGGACTCGGCCGAGCGCTGCTTGGGCTGACGCTGCTGGGTGGGCTGCTCCTCGGCGACGTGGCGGATCGGAGCGACCTCGCCGACGAGCGCGGTGACGGCCGGGGAGGTCGCCGTGACGTGCTGCGGGGTGACCTTGATCGCGGCAGCACGCATCATCTGCGCGACGTCGCGACGCTCGGCGGGCATCGTCACCGTGACGACGTCACCGGACGAACCGGCACGCGCCGTGCGGCCCGAGCGGTGCAGGTACGCCTTGTGCTCGGTGGGCGGGTCGACGTGCACGACGAGCTCGACGTTGTCGACGTGCACACCGCGGGCGGCGACGTCGGTGGCGACGAGCACCAGGGCCTCGCCGGAGGAGAACTTCGCGAGGTTGCGCTCACGGGCACCCTGCGACAGGTTGCCCTGCAGGTCGACGGCCGGGATCCCCTGGCTGCTGAGCTGCTTGGCCAGGCGCTTGGCGTGGTGCTTCGTGCGCATGAAGAGGATGCGGCGACCGTTGCCCGAGGCGAGGGCGCTCACGAGGTGCTTCTTCGCGTCGGCGTCGGCGACCTCGAACAGGTGGTGGGTCATCGCCTCGACGGGGCTGTTCGCCTCGTCGACGGAATGCATCACCGGGTTGTGCAGGAACTTCTTGACGAGCTTGTCCACGCCGTTGTCGAGCGTGGCGGAGAACAGCAGTCGCTGCCCGTTCTCGGGCGTCGCCTGCATGATCTTGGTCACGCCGGGCAGGAAGCCCATGTCGGCCATGTGGTCGGCCTCGTCGAGGACGGTGACCTCGATGTCGCCCAGGTTCACGTGGCCCTGCTGCATGAGGTCGGCGAGGCGACCCGGGCAGGCGACCACGACGTCGACGCCGCCGCGCAGGGCGTCGACCTGGCGACCCTGACCGACGCCACCGAAGATGGTCGTGGTGTTGAGGCCCATGGCCTTGGCGAGCGGGGCGAGGGCGACGTCGATCTGCGTCGCGAGCTCACGGGTCGGCGCGAGCACCAGGGCGCGGGGGCGGCCGGCGCGGCGCTTGCGGCCGCTGGCGGCGAGGCGGGCGACGAGCGGGATCGCGAAGGCGATGGTCTTGCCGGAGCCGGTGCGGCCGCGGCCGAGGACGTCCTTGCCCTGCAGGGAGTCCGGGAGGGTGTCCGCCTGGATGGGGAACGCCATGTCCTTGCCCTGGTCGGCGAGGACGGAGACCATCGGCGTGGGGACGCCGAGGTCGGAGAAACGGATGTCTTCGGTGGTCATGGTGACCTTTCGAGCCGGAGCAGTCCGGCTGTGGGCGCGCTCTGAGGCAGCGCGCGGGCGGGATGCGCGCCAACGGATGTGGCTGGCGCAGTCGCCGCAGCAGAGAAGCCTGGGCACCTTCGTGAGGTGCTCGATCATCGACCGGAGTCTGGAGACAGCTGGTCGGGAGTTCGGGGCGTCCGTACGACGCACGAGGCGATCGGCGCCTCGAGTACGACCAGCATAGCGTGCACATCCCCGGAACGGCGAGGGCAGGGTCGTTCGCCCGTGGCGTGCGAGGATTCCGGGGTGCGCACGCGATCCGTCCTGTTGACCACCGCGATGGCCCTGGTGGCCGTCCTCGGCACCGCCGGCTGCGCCGAGGCCGCCACGCCCAACGCGGCCGGGAGCTACCGCAACCTGCCGACCTCCGGCCGCGTGGACTACCAGCTCGGCGGCGGGTACGCCCCGCCCTCCGGCGTGACGATCGTCGAGCGCGACAGCACCGACCGCCCGGCGAAGGGCAAGTACAACATCTGCTACGTCAACGGGTTCCAGACGCAGCCCGAGGCCGCCAGCACGTGGAAGAAGTCGTACCCGTCGGCGATCCTCCGCGACCGTGCGGGAAAGCCGGTCTCGGACCCGGGTTGGCCGGACGAGATGCTCCTCGACACCCGGACCGCGGCCGAGCGTGCCCTGATCACGAAGGTGCTCGCGAAGACCGTCGCCCGCTGCGGTGACCGCGGGTTCGACGCGGTGGAGTTCGACAACCTCGACTCGTGGACCCGGAGCGGCAAGCGGCTCACCCGTGCCGGCAACCTGGCGCTCGCGAAGTCGCTCGTCGCCGAGGGACACCGGCACGGGCTGGCCGTCGGGCAGAAGAACACGCCGCAGCTCGGGGCGTCCGGGCGCGAGCAGACCGGGTTCGACTTCGTCGTCGCCGAGGAGTGCGTGCAGTACCGGGAGTGCTCCGCCTACACGAAGGCCTACGGCGGACGGGTCATCGACGTCGAGTACTCGGACATCCTCGAGGGCTCGTGGGCGTCGGTCTGCGGGCTGGAGAGCCGTCCGGCCATGACGATCCTGCGCGACCGCGACCTGGTGACCCCGGAGGACGACGCGTACGTGTACGAGCACTGCTGAGCGCTCGGAACGGTTCTTCCCAGAACGCCTGCGATGCCTGGTCGAATCGGGCGTACCGGGTCAGAACTTCCGACCGGGTACGCCCGGAACGACCGGGTACGCCCGGAACGACCGGGTACGCCCGGAACGACCGGGTACGCCAGGAAGCGCCAGCCAGCGCTACGCCGGCCAGGCCTCCCGCAACGCGGTGGCGGCCTGGTCGGCCGACAGCCCCGCCGAGCGTGCTGCGGCGGCCAGGGCGCGAGCGGCCTCGGCCACGGCTTCCGGTACCGCTGCCGGTCGCACCACCCGGGTGCCGGCGCCCCGCGCGGTGTGCACGAGCCCGGCCTCCTCGAGCAGCTGGTAGGCCTTCGCGACGGTGCCGGCGGCGAGTCCGAGCTCGTCCGCCAGCCCACGCACGCTCGGCAGTCGTTCGCCGTCCACCAGGTACCCGGCGGTGATCTGCGCGGCGATCTGCGATCGGACCTGCTCGAACGGCGGCACGCGGCCACCGACGTCGAGGGCGACGAGTCCTGTCATGCGTTCCACCCTAGAAGTCGTACTGCTCGCCGACGGGGATCGGGACCGGCACGGTGTTGCCCGGAGGTGCGAGCGGGCACGCCCACGCGGGGTCGTACGCGCACGACGGGTTGTAGGCGAAGTTGAAGTCGAGCACGAGCGACCCGAGGTCGTCGCCGCCCAGGTCCGAGCCCTTGATGGTGTCGAGCAGGTAGCGTCCGCCCCCGTAGGTGCCGCGGGCCTTGCCGGCGCTGGCGTCCTTGACCGGGACGAACACCCCGCCCGCGTAGCCGCCGTGCTTCCAGACGTCGAGCGTGCCGACACCGGGGACCCGCACGAGGCCGAGCCGGTCGAAGTGGACGACGCCGTCGGTGCCGGTCTCGAAGTCGAACTCGGCGGGCTCCGTGGCCTCGACGCGCACCTGGAACCGCCACGCGGGGTCGTAGTCCGGCACCGGCAGGGACTCGAAGTCGCGGGCGTCCTCGTCGAGCAGCGGCGATGCGGGGTGCTCCGCGAACATCGCGTCCCGGGTCTCACGCCAGAGGGCGTGCGCCGTCTGGGGGTCCGAGGTGGCGCGGACGCGGCGGTACAGGTCGAACGTCATCCGCCGCCAATCCGTCGTCGCGAGCGTGCTGCGCACGCGGTCGTCGGTCGTCGGCTCCTGGGGGCGCGTCTGGCTCACGTGGTCGAGGCTACGCCCGCTCCGCGGTGGACGGGAGGCCCGACCCACGTCACGTCACTCGCCGTCGGTCCGCCAGGTGGGTGCGAGGGCGCGCATCCGGAACGCCCGCCACTGCCAGATGACCCACATGCCGGGCCACAGGGCGAGCCCGAGGACGGCCGGTCGCATCCGGTAGGTCAGACGGTCGAGCAGCAGGGTGCGGCCACCCGGTGCGGGGACGACGGCCATCCGGTGCGACATCGTCATCCGCCCGAACAACCCGGACGTGCCGCCGCCGTTGTCGCGCTGCACGGGGACCCCCTGTACCTCGTACAGGTCGAGGTCGACGTGCGTGTCGCCGCTCGGCACCAGCCCGAAGGCGTCCGCGGTGATCGGGTGCGGGTGCCCGGGCTCCCAGCGCTCCGGGAACCCCCGGGGGTCGCGCGAGCGGTACGCCAGGAACGGCTTCGTCACCGCCACCATCACGGACGGGGACAGCAGGGCATCGCGCACGGCGTCGACCGGCGCATCGAGGACGATCCGGAGGCCGACGTGCATGGCGGTGACGCTACGCCCGCGGGCTGGACGGCGCGCCGTGGCCCACTGCGCGACGGCGCCCGGTCAGGCGAGACGACGCAGGCGAGACGACGCAGGCGAGACGACGCAGGCGAGACGACGCAGGCGAGACGACTCAGGCGTGCCGGGCCGACCGACGGCGGGACCCCTCGGCGCGGTCGTGCCGCCGGAGCCGCTCGGCCAGCGAGAGGCGGACCGCCGGCCACTCCGACGCGATCACCGAGAACACCACGGTGTCGCGCAGGGTGCCGTCGCGGCCGATCGCGTGGTTCCGGAGCACACCGTCCTGCTTGGCGCCGAGGCCCGCGATGGCCGCCCGGGACTGCAGGTTGTGCCAGTGCGTGCGGAACTCGACCGCGATGCACTGCCACGCCTCGAACGCGTGCGACAGCATGAGCAGCTTCGACTCGGTGTTGATCCCCGAACGCTGCGCGGACCTGGCCAGGAAGGTGCTGCCGATCTCGACACGGCGGTTGCCCGAGTCGATGTTCATGAAGGTCGTCGCACCCACCACCCGGCCGGTCGGGCGGTCCCGCACGGCGAAGGGCACCATGCGGCCGGCCTCGTGCTCGGCGAGCCGCCGGTCGATCTCGGCCTCGACCTGTGCCGGGGCGGGCACCGAGGTGTACCAGGTGCGCCACAGATCGCCGTCCGCGACCGCCGCCCGCAGGTCTTCCGCGTGCTCCTGCCCGAGGGGCTCGAGCGTCACACGGTCGCCGGTCAGGGTGGGCACGGGGGCGATCTCCATGACCATGCATCCTAGGGTCGCCGACCCTGGCGGAACCCGGTCGGACGCCGACCCTGTGGAGAGGGACAGCATCGCCCGGGCGGCTATCGTGACGGACGTGGCAGAACGCACCCAGGAGAAGTACCAGGTCCGGTTCGCGTGGGGTCCCGGAGGTGCGGCGCGGATCGCCCACGGCGCCCACTTGCTCGTCTGGGTCGACGCCCTGCCGGCGACCTCCGACGCCGCAGCACAGCGGCGCGCGCTGCGGAACGTGACCGCCCAGCTGCCGCAGGGTCCGGAGGTCGTGCTCGGCCACCTCGGCAACGCGGCGGTGGTCGCGGAACGGGTGACGGGCCTCCAGGCCGCACGCGGTGACCGGTGCGTCGTCGCGATCGTTGCCGCCGGGCTGCACCACACCGCAGCCCTCGACGACGCGGCCGAGGCGGCGGGTGAGTCCGTCGACGTCGCCGACGCACCCGACTTCGCCGTCGAGGACCTGCTCGCCGCCGGAGCCGTCGTCGACGCGCTCGCCGAGGTCGGCATCGACCACACCTCACCCGAGGCCGCCGCGGCCTGCGCGGCGTACACGGGGCTGCGCCGCGCAGTGCGGCACCTGGTCAGCGCGTCCGAGGGAGCCGCCGTCCTGAGCCGTGACGAGGTGCACGCGGCGCTCGCCGCGGGCGCCGACCTGACCGTCCTGCGGGAATCGGGGGAGCGCGCGTAGCGTTCGCCCCGTCACGGAACCAGCGAGCGAAGGAGCAACGCCATGAAGGCAGTCGTCGGCGACACGGTGATCGCGGAGGCCCCCGAAGAGGACCTCATCAAGATCGAGGGCAACTGGTACTTCCCGCCGTCGAGCGTGAAGACCGAGCTCTTCACCGAGAGCCCCACCCAGTACCACTGCCCGTGGAAGGGCGACACCCAGTACTTCACGGTGAACGTCGACGGACAGGCGCTGCAGGACCGCGCGTGGTCGTACCCGACGCCGATCCCGTCGTCGTTCGACCGCGTCGGCAAGGACTACTCGGGCTACGTCGCGTTCTGGAAGGACGTCCAGGTCGTCGACTGACGACCGCCCGTCCCTGACCGGCTGCGCCTCAGCCGGTCAGGGTGAGCACGACCAGTGCGACGTTGAGCGCCACGATGACCGCCGCGATCACCCACGCCACCACGCGGGTGGTCGCGGCGTTCACGTCGGTCCCCATCACGCTCCGTCGCGACGTGTAGACCACCAGGGGCACGATCGCGAAGGCGATCCCGAAGCTCAGCACCACCTGGCTGACGACGAGCAGCATCGTCGCGTCGGCGTTCAGCGCGAGCAGCACGATCGCGGGCACCAGGGTGATCGCGCGCCGGGCCACGAGCGGGATCCGCACGTGCAGCAGGCCCTTCATGATCTCCGCGCCGGCCATGCAGCCCACCGAGGTCGAGGCCAGGCCGGACGCGAGCAGGCCCACGGCGAAGAGCACTCCGACGACCGGGCCGACGTTCTCGGCGATGGCGCGCTGCGCACCAGGGATGGAGTCGGTGCCCTCGACGCCCGGCAGGGTGGCCGCGGCGAGGACGAGCATCGCGATGTTCACCCCGCCCGCGACGATCAGCGCGAGCCCGACGTCCCACCGGGTCGCGACGAGCACCCGGCGACGCTCCGGCCCGGCGGGGACGTCCCCGTGGCGGTCCCGGGCGAGCGCCGAGTGCAGGTACACCGCGTGCGGCATCACGGTCGCACCGAGCATCGAGGCCGCGAGCAGCACCGACCCGGCGCCCTCGAACCGCGGCACGAGCCCGGCGACCAGGTCGGCCGGTGCGACCCGGGCGAACAGCAGCCCGGCGCAGAAGCCCACCGTCAGGATCGCGAGCATCGCCGTCACCACGGTCTCGAACAGGCGCGTGCCCCGGCGGCTGTGCAGGGTCAGCAGGAGCATCGAGACGAGCCCGGTGATGATCCCGCCGACCACGAGCGGCAGGTCGAAGAGCAGGTAGAGCGCCAGCGCGCCGCCGATGACCTCGGCGATGTCGGTCGCGGCGGCGACGATCTCCGCCTGGCCCCAGAACAGCAGGCGCGGGGTGCGCCGCATCCGCAGGCCGAGGTGTTCGGGCAGTGACTTGCCCGTCACCACCCCGAGCTTGGCGGACAGGTACTGCACCACCACGGCGCTGGCGTTCGCGGCCACGAGCACCCAGAGC
Source organism: Curtobacterium sp. MCPF17_003 (assembly GCF_003224385.1). Taxonomy (NCBI): domain Bacteria; kingdom Bacillati; phylum Actinomycetota; class Actinomycetes; order Micrococcales; family Microbacteriaceae; genus Curtobacterium; species Curtobacterium sp. MCPF17_003. The sequence continues at coordinate 111,060 of NZ_QKLC01000004.1, forward strand.
AGCAGGTACCCGTACTCGGCGCCGGCGGTCAGGTTGGCGGCGACGTTGCCCGGGTCGACGTAGGCGATGGCCGCGACGAAGGCCGGTCCGAGCAGGGTGAGCCCGGCTGCGCGACGACGCGGGGCACCGGATGGGTGCTCGTCGAGCCGGGGGCTGGCAGTGTCGGTCATGCACCGATACTGCCAGAGGATTTGGCGGTCCGAATCTTTATCTTCGTCGTGTCGTGGTGCTGGCCGGTCGACACGCGTGCGTGCGTGTGTCGGGTGGTCACGGCCCGTCGGTTGCGAGGCCGTTGGCGGACGGTTGGTGACCGCTCGGCGAAGGTGAGCGGGGTGTCCTGACCGCTCGCGGAAGGCGGACGGGAGGCCCGTGGCGGCGCCTCCACGCGCCTCCTGTGCGGTCGGGTGGTCGCGACTCGTCGCTTGCTTTGCGTCGGGTGGTCGCGACCTGTCGGTTGCGAGGCCGCCAGCAGACGGTTGGTGACCGCTCCGCGAAGGTGAGCGGGGTGTCCTGACCGCTCGCGTGTGGCGGACGGGAGGCCCGTGGCGGCGCCGCCACGCGCCTCCTGTGCGGTCGGGTGGTCGCGACTCGTCGCTTGCTACGCGTCGGATGGTCGCAACCTGACGGTTGCGACGCCGTCGGGCGACGGTTGGTGACCGCTCGGCGAAGGTGAGCGGGGTGTCGCGACCGCCCCCGGACCCCACACCGTCCGGATCACGCGACGGACGTGGTCGCCCAGTGCTCAGGTCGTGCTCACTCCGCGGCGCGGCGGGCGCGGTGCGCCCGGACCTTCGCCCGGTTGCCGCACCGCTGCATCGAGCACCAGCGCCGGGTCCCACCGCGCGACGAGTCGTAGAACACGAGGCCGCAGTCCTCGGCCGAGCACCGGCTCAGCCGCGTCGGCCGGCCGTCGGCCTCGACGTCGTCGAAGCCGACCTCGGTGAAGAGCGCGACGGCGTCGCGCGCGACGCTCGACAGGGCCTGCGCCAGGCGGACCCGGTTCGCTCCGGCGCGGCGTCGGCCACCCGGGAGGCTCGGGGGCACGTCCGGCAGGGCGGCGAACAGGTTGACGGTGTCGATGTCGTCGGGCGCGGGGCGCGTGCGGCCGGCTCCGGCACGCAGGCCCGCCGCCACGGCGGTGCGTTCCGCGGCGGTGCTCGCCGGCGCGGGGGCGGCGGCCACGGCGAGCCGGGCGATCGCGGCACGCAGGGCACGGGCGTCCTGCAGCTCGCGGGCACTGGCACCGACGTCGATCGGCTCGGTGTGCTCGCTGAGCCACTCGTCCAGGTCGGCCGGACTCGCGAGCAGTTCCCCGAGCTGCGACCGCGGTCGGCGTCCGGCGGGGTCGTCGGCGAAGCCACCCGTGTGCGCGAAGTCGAGAGCGATCCGTCCGGCGTCGAAGAACCAGGAGGAACCGGCGTCCGTGCGGATGTGCTGCCCCGTGTGCATCCGCCCAGGCTAACGGGTTACCGGCGCGCCTCCGTGCGTCGGGCCCCTCATGCGGTAGTCGACGCCATCGTGGCCGCGTCGTCGTCCGCGGTCCGGCGCCGCCACGTGATGACGTTCCGGGCATCGAACCGCCGGGAACAGCGGGCGCAGGCCAGGGGACGGGTGGGCGTGCGGTACCGGAAGTGCTCGTGCCCCGCGGGGCAGGTGCCGATCCAGGGGGCGAGCTCGCTGGCGATCGGCCCGTCGTGCAGCCGGGAGCCGGTGTACCCGATCGACGCGGCGGTGCGCTTCCACTTCGGTCCGTGTGCCGCCCGGGCGCCGGCGAGTGCGTGCGCGACCTCGTGCAGCAGGACCTGTTCGACGTCGTCGTCGGAGAACCGGGTGGCCAGGTGGCGGCTCACCGTGATCCGCTTCCGCGCGAAGTCGCACTGGCCGGCGCGGGTCTTGGCGTGGTCGAACCCGAACGCCCAGGTCCCGGCGCCGAGGTGTTCGGCGATGAGCGCCTCCGCGCGGACACGGACGGTCTCGAGCGCCGTCACTGCTCGGCGCGCGGGTCGGCCTGGCCCTTCTTCGCTGCCCGGGCCGCGATCCGGCCCCAGATGTCGTCGGCCTCGGTCCGGGCGGCGTCGGGTGCACCGAGCACGCGGCGGCGGATCGGCGGGACCTGCTTCACCGGCTCGGCGACACGGGTGGTGGGTTCGTCGTCCTCGGCGCGGCGGGCGGCGACTTCGCGGGCCGTCCGGGGCCGGTCGGACGGTTCCGCCGGGTTCGTGATCGATGCCCGCATGGCGGCCTCGACCGCGGTGCGCAAGGCGTCGGTGCGCTCGGACGGCGCCCCCGCCTGCCGGAAGGCCTGGTACGCCCGCGAGAGTGCGGCGCGGGCCTCGTCGAAGCGGTCGTTCTCGAACAGCGACCAGCCCTCGATCTCGGCCGCGGCGCCCTCGAGTTCCGGCCACTCTTCGGTCGCGGCGGTGTCGCGGGCCATGGCGGCCTCGGCGGCGGCGCGGTCGTGCCGCCCGAGGTCGTGCAGGACGTGCGCACGGCGGATCCGCGCAGCGACCTTGTCCTGGCGCTCCCCGGTGAACATCGCCAGGCGGAACACCTCTTCGGCGATGACGAGCGACTCGTCCAGACGACCGAGCAGGCGGAGGAGCTCGGCCCGTTCGGCGAGGGCGTCGGTGCTGCGGCTCTGGCCGAGGTCACGGAGCCGCTGGTGCACGGCGTCGACGTCGACCGCGGGTCGCAGGCTGATGGGCGCGAAGGTGCTGCCCGGGCTGACTCCGGCCGTCACGGGAGCCGCGTGGCGCGGTTCACGGGAACGGTCGGACGGGTCGGGCTGCTGGCGGTCGTCGGGCGGGAGGGACATCGGTTCGAGGGTAGCCGCGGTCTCCCGGGAGCGGTCGGTGCGACGCGCTCAGGTTGCGCGGGTGCCGCCGTCCGCGCCTGCCCCCGGGACGACGAACGGCCCGCCGTGCCGGAGCGCGACGGGCCGTTCGGAGTGGTCGATCAGGAGTTGGCGCCCACCGCGGCGGCAGCGGCCACGCCGACGTAGGTGACGAGCGTCGCGATCGTGGCGACGACGGCCAGGATGATCGCGAAGATGCCCCAGCCGCGACCACGCTTGGTCACCGCGGCGATGATGCCCTGCACGAGCGCCCAGAGCCCGAGGATCGCTGCGACGCCGGCGATCACCGCACCGACACCGATCTGCGAGATGACGGCCGGGTCGTTCATGAGCTGACGCTGCAGCTCCTGCTGGTCAGGGGTGGCACCACTGCTCGGCACGAGGTTGTTGATCGCGTCGCTGTTGGCGAGCGCCGATCCCATCACGTACCCGCCGATGACCCCGATGACGAGCGCGGCGAGTCCGAGGACGAACGCCACCACACCGAGGGTCTTCTTCTTGGGCTTCGGCTCGTCGTGGCTCTGCCAGGCCGGGGCACCGGAGTGCGCGGGCGCGGCGGCGTACGGCTGCTGGTCGTGGTGCTGGCCCTGGTCGTGGCGCTGCTGGTCGTTCCAGCTCGGCGTGCTCGACGGCTGGCCGTACTGCTGCTGGCCCTGCCCGTACTGCTCGCCGTACTGCGGGGTCGAGGTCGGCGCCGGGTCCACCCGCTCGCCGTACCGCGGGGCACCGGCGTCGGGCTGCTGCTGCGGGGCGTCGCCCCAGCGCGGCGCCTGGCCGTCGCCCGTCCGGTCCTGGTCGTTCCGGTCGTCGTTCGTCATCAGGGTTCCCATCGCTCGGTCGCGCACCTGCGCGGTCGTTCAGACCATCCTGACAGCCGGACCCGCCGAGTGCCCGAAGTCCGTCCCCGGCGACGCCCTCGGGCGGGCGTCAGCCCCCGAACACGCTCCGGTTCGGCTCGGGCGACGCGACCGCCGTCTGGTCGGTGACGATCGGCGCCCCGGCGATGAACGACCGGAGCTCCGCACCGTGCACGACCTTGGCCGGCATCGGGTCGGACGAGTACCGCCTGGGCATGTCCGCCGCCGGCAGGTCGGTCGGCGACCCGAGCAGCACGATGTTGCCGAACCGCCGGCCCTTGAGCATGCCGGTGTCCGCGACCGCGGCGACCGACGGCAGCACCGACTGCAGCGTCGACGCCTGCCCGCGGGCGAAGGCCAACCCGGCGCCGTCGGCCACGTTCACCGCGACGATGCCCGTCGGCGACAGGAACGCGGCGACCTCGCGGTAGAACTCGACGCTCGTCACGTGGGCGGGGATCTGCGAACCGCCGAAGACGTCCACCACCGCCAGGTCCACGGTGCCGCGAAGTCCGGCGGGCAGCTTGCCGAGGACCTCCCGGGCGTCGCCGTACCGCACCCGGATCGACGCGCCGCGGGGGAACGGCAGGGCCTCGCGCACGTGCTCGACCAGGTCGCGCTCGAGCTCGATCACCTGCTGCCGCGAACCCGGGCGGGTCACCGCGACGTACCGGGGCAGGGTGAGGGCGCCGGCGCCCAGGTGCAGTGCCGTGATCGGGCCGTCCGGCAGCAGGTCGATCGCGTGCCCGATCCGCCGGATGTACTCGAACGCCAGGTGCGTCGGGTCCTCGAGGTCCACGTGCGACTGCGGTGTGCCGTCCACCACCAGGGTGAAGGACCCCGGTCGGTGCCGGTCCGGCTCCACCACCGAGTACCCCGCACCGATCCGGAACCCGTCGAACGCATCAGCCATGCCGTCAATGGAACACCACCGCGATCACCACCCGCGCCCCCACCCGTGGTTGGTGTGCCAGCGGAGCGCCCGGAACGAGGCTGATCTCACCGGTCGCGGAACGCCGCCGGACCACCTCGAAAGGCACACCATGTCGGTCCAACTCCTCGCGAACGTGCTCATCGGCCTCGCCCTCGTCGGCTTCCTGGCGTACCGACAGGCGACCTGGCGGTCCCTCGACCCGGCGCGGATCTGGCGGGGCCCCCTCGTCATGGCGGTCGTCGGCGCGGTCGTCCTCGCACAGACCACGACGACCGTCACCACCACCGACGTCGTGTTCCTCGGCCTCGAGGCCCTGCTCACCGTCGGCGTCGGCCTCGCGATGGGGGCCATGACCCGGTTCCGCACCGTCACGACGCCGGACGACGAGGGGCGCACCCTGCAGTCCCGCACGGGCTGGCTCGGCGCCGGCCTCTGGATCGTCCTCATCGCCGCCCGCATCGGGCTCGACGTGCTCGGCGGCCACCTCGGTGCGCACTTGCTCACCTCGACCGGCACGGTCCTGCTCGTGCTCGCCCTGAACCGCGCCGCCCGCGCCCTGGTCGTCGACCAGCGCATCCCCCGGGGAGGCGCGGACACCGGCGGCGACCGTCGCCAGGGCGCCGGCCGCGGCATGATGGTGCGGTGAGCCTGCCGACCGACCCGGACCGGACCGATCCCGCCGGGGTCCGGTCCCGCTCGGTCGTCTCCTGGGGGCTCAACGCCGTCGGGATCGCCGTGGTCGCCTTCTGGTTCGTGCGGAACGGCCTCCTGCTCCACCACCCCGCGTGGGTCTGGGTCCTCGGGGCCGTGGCGCTCGCCGCCTGGGCCGTCCGCGAAGGGGCACGCACGCCCCGTGTGCTCGTCGCCGCAGCCGGCGTGATGATCGCCGCCGGATCCTGCACCGTGGTGCCGACCGACTCGCTCCTGGTCGTCCCGGTGATCGTCGGGCTCGTCGTCCTCGCCGCCGACCTCCGCCTGCCGGTCTGGACGGCTGCGGTCGCCGCGCTCGCCGCCGTCGTGGTGGTCGCCGTCACCGCGACGCTCGAGCAGACGTCGGTGCAGTTCGTCCTCGGGGTGAGCGGCGGGCTGCTGCTCGGCGTGCTCGTCGGCTTCGGTCGTCGGCAGGTCCGGATCACGACGGCGCAGGCTCGCGAGACCGAGCGGCAGCAGCAGCGCGCACGGCTCCTCGCCGACCGGTCGCGGGCGTCCCGGGACATCCACGACGTCCTCGCCCACTCGCTCGGCGGCCTGGTGCTGCAGCTCGACGCGGTCGAGGCCCTGCTCGAGGCCGGCCGCGTCGACGAGGCCACCCGCCGAGCCGGCGAGGCCCGCGCGCTGGCCGCGGACGGCCTGGCCGAGGCGCGGCGTGCGGTGCACGCGCTCCGTGACCAACCGCAGCCCGACCAGCCGGAGCGGACCCGTGCCTCCAGTCCGTCCGCCGACCACGCGTCGGGCCTGACGGCCCTGCTCGACGCGCACCGCTCGTTCGGCGGCGAGGTCGTCGTGCAGGGCGACGCGACCCTGGCGGTCCTCGATGACGACCACCGGGCCGCCGTGGTCCAGGTCGTCCGGGAGGCCCTCAGCAACGCCCGCAGGCACGCTCCCGGCCGCCCCGTGTCCCTGTCCGTGATCCGGGACGGCGAGGCCGTGGACGTCGTCGTGGCCAACCCGCTGCCGAGCGGTGGACAGGGGGTGCTCGGGATGCGCGAGCGGTTCGCGGAACTCGGCAGCGAGGCCACGGTGGAGGCCGAGCGTTCCGACGACGAGTTCGTCGTCGCCATGCACCTGCCCGTCGACGGTTCGGTCGATGCGGAGACCGCGGACGCTGCGGTCGTCGCCGAGGACGACCGCTCGTGACGATCCGGGTGCTCGTGGTCGACGACCAGGCCATCGTCCGCGACGGCCTGGTCACGGTGCTGTCACTCGTGCCCGACCTGCAGGTCGTCGGGCAGGCGACGGACGGTGCCGAGGCGATCGCCGCCGTCGACCGGCACGTACCCGACGTCGTCCTGATGGACCTGCGGATGCCGGGGGGTCGACGGGCCGACCGCCACCGAGCGGATCGTCGCCGAGCACCCCGGGGTGGCGGTCCTGGTGCTGACGACCTACGCCGACGACGACTCCATCGTCACCGCGCTGCGGGCGGGAGCACGCGGCTACCTGACGAAGGACGCCGGGCGGGCGGAGATCGCGACCGCGGTGCGCGCGGTGGCCGCCGGGCAGTCGACCTTCGACGCGACCGTGGGGGCGCGGCTGGTGGCGCGCCTCGCCGCTGGTGCCGCTGCCGCTGCGCCTGCGTTCCACGATGCCGGTCCGTCGCTCGGTGCCCGGTTCCCGGACCTCACCCCGCGCGAAGTGGACGTCCTCGAGCGCATCGCGGACGGCCGGACGAACCCCCAGATCGCCGCCGAGCTGTTCCTGACGGTGCCGACCGTGAAGTCGTACGTGAACCAGGTGTTCGCGAAGCTCGGGGTCCGGACCCGCGCCGAGGCCGTCGCCCGCGTCCTGCGCTGACCGTCAGCAGCACACCGTCGTTCCCGGGTGACGCACTGCGGACACGTGAATGCGTACGCATGGACAACCAGCGGACACCAAGACTCGTTGCGTACCGTTGGCGCCTGTCGTCACGACGCCAGAGCGTCGATGCGTGTGTGCCCCACACACCACGCGTCCGCCCGGACACCGTGACCACGACGTGCCCGTGAGCGCCCCCACCGCTCGAGCGTGCGCGTCGTCGGCGTGCTGCTGCGCGTCACCCCTCCGGCCACCCGCGCGCGCTGGCCGTCGAACGCACCGCACCCGATGACGAGTGCACCACTGCTGATCCGCCGCAGGAGACCTCCGTCATGACCGCCGACACCATGAGCGTGCCCACCGCTCGTTCCACCACCCCGGACGCCCGCCGGGCCGGCACCCGACCGACCCGGGTGATCCGGGCCTCCCGGCCGTCCCGCGCTTCCCGGCCGTCCCGTTCCTCCTTGCCGTTCCACGCCGACCGCGAGACGGCACCCACCTGGATGCGGGTCGTCGGCACGGCGCTGCTCGTCGGCGGCGCCGGCCTGTCCGCCGCCGTGCTCGGCTGGCCGGGGGACGCGCCGGAGGTCGCCCTGCTGGTGCCGGCCCTGCTCGCCGTCGCCCTCGGGTCGCTGCTCCTGCTCGCCCGTGCCGGGTTCACCGTCACCGAGCGGCACGTGACCCTGCACTTCCGTCCGCTCCCGCCGCGGCGCATCCCGCGCCGGCGGATCACCGACGTCCGCCTGGTCGAGGCGGACGCGGCCACCTACGGTGGCGTCGGCCTGCGGATCCGTCGCGGCGTGCGTGCGCTCATCCTCACCCCGGGGCTCGGGATCGAGCTCACGGACGACCGAGGCCGGGTCACGTTCGTCCGCACGCGTCGCCCGGAGGACGCGTTCCGTGCGCTGGCCGGACTGCCGGGCGGCCCGGGAGGCGCGGATCGCGTCGAGCGCGAGCGTCTGGGCTGAGCAGGGACCCGGCTGAGCAGGAACCCGGCTGAGCAGGGACCCGGCTGAGCAGGGACCCGGCTGAGCTGGGAATGGAAGCGGCGTGTGGCGGCTTATACACGCCACTGCCGAATCCGGTCAAGCCGGGACTGGACAGCGCGCCACGGAGCGAACTATGATGACAGTTCGCGCTCCCTGGCATCCGTGTCGTCATATTGCGGTCGACGCAGAGTCTTCAGAACCACCGAGTTCTGAGATGTACAGACTCATCTCGCCCTGGTGCAGCCGGACCCGTATATGGCGGCGGGTACCGCTCACGGAGATCATCCCACACGTGCACCGACGTTCCGCGTCAGGCACGCGTCGGCGTGGTCGCAGGGCTTGCATCTCAGGGTTCGCCGAGCGATCAATCCACTCACCTACACACTGCTCGTCAGTGTCGGCCCGACGGGGCCTACCGGAGGTCACACCCTTGGCTGCTGCGCCCAACGCATCCACCAACCCCAAGAACGGTCGCAACCACTCGCGACTCTCGTTCGCCAAGATCACGGACACCCTCACGGTTCCTGATCTGCTCGCACTCCAGACGGAGAGCTTCGACTGGCTCGTCGGCAACGACGTCTGGAAGGCCCGCCTCGCCGAAGGGCAGGAGCAGGGTCGTACCGACCTCGCGCTGCACTCGGGGCTCGAGGAGATCTTCGAGGAGATCTCCCCGATCGAGGACCTCGGCGAGACCATGCAGCTCTCGTTCACCGCGCCGGAGCTCGAAGACCCGAAGTACTCGATTGACGACTGCAAGGAGCGCGGCAAGACCTACGCCGCTCCGTTGTACGTCAACGCCGAGTTCATGAACCACATGACGGGTGAGATCAAGACGCAGACGGTCTTCATGGGCGACTTCCCGCTCATGACCGAACGCGGCACGTTCATCATCAACGGCACCGAGCGCGTCGTCGTGTCGCAGCTCGTCCGTTCGCCCGGCGTGTACTTCGAGCGCCAGCAGGAGAAGACCTCCGACAAGGACATCTACTCGGCGCGGATCATCCCGTCGCGTGGTGCCTGGCTCGAGTTCGAGATCGACAAGCGCGACCAGGTGGGCGTGCGCATCGACCGCAAGCGCAAGCAGTCCGTGACCGTCTTCCTCAAGGCCCTCGGCCTGACGAGCGAGGAGATCATGGACGAGTTCCAGGGCTTCGCGTCGATCGAGTCGACCCTCGAGAAGGACGCCGTCCTCACGAAGGAAGAGGCGCTCAAGGACATCTACCGCAAGCTCCGTCCGGGCGAGCAGGTCGCTGCCGAGGCCGCGCGTGCGCTCCTCGACAACTTCTACTTCAACCCGAAGCGCTACGACCTGGCGAAGGTCGGCCGCTACAAGGTCAACCGCAAGCTCGGCATGGACGCCCCGCTGTCCGACTCGGTGCTCACCGTCAAGGACATCGTCGCGACGATCAAGTACCTGGTGTCGCTGCACGCTGAGCGCACCACGATCGACGGCGTCCGTGACGGCGAGCCGGTGCAGCTGCGCCTCGACGTGGACGACATCGACCACTTCGGCAACCGTCGCATCCGCGCCGTCGGCGAGCTCATCCAGAACCAGGTCCGCACGGGTCTGTCCCGCATGGAGCGCGTCGTCCGCGAGCGCATGACCACGCAGGACATCGAGGCGATCACGCCCCAGACGCTCATCAACGTGCGTCCGGTCGTCGCCGCGATCAAGGAGTTCTTCGGAACGTCCCAGCTGTCGCAGTTCATGGACCAGAACAACCCGCTCGCGGGCCTGACGCACAAGCGTCGTCTCTCGGCCCTCGGCCCGGGTGGTCTGTCCCGTGAACGTGCCGGCGTCGAGGTCCGTGACGTCCACCCGTCGCACTACGGCCGCATGTGCCCGATCGAGACCCCGGAAGGCCCGAACATCGGCCTGATCGGTTCGCTCGCGTCGTTCGGTCGGATCAACTCCTTCGGCTTCATCGAGACCCCGTACCGTCGCGTCGTCAACGGCGAGGTCACGAAGACCATCGACTACCTCACCGCTTCGGAAGAGGACGACTTCGTCGTCGCGCAGGCCAACGCCCCGCTGACGAACGACTTCCACTTCGCCGACGACAAGGTGCTCGTCCGCAAGAAGGGTGGCGAGGTCGAACTCGTCGCCAAGGACGAGGTCGACTACATGGACGTCTCCCCGCGCCAGATGGTGTCGGTCGCGACGTCGCTCATCCCGTTCCTCGAGCACGACGACGCGAACCGCGCCCTCATGGGTGCGAACATGCAGCGTCAGGCCGTCCCGCTGCTCCGTTCCGAGTCGCCGCTCGTCGGCACCGGCATGGAGGGCTACACGGCCATCGACGCCGGCGACGTCGTCACCGCCGACAAGGCCGGTGTCGTCTCCGAGGTCTCGGCCGACGCCGTCACCCTGCAGCTCGACGAGGGCGGCACGCAGACCTACTACCTGCGCAAGTTCGACCGCTCCAACCAGGGCACGAGCTACAACCACCGCGTCATCGTCTCCGCAGGCGAGCGCGTGGAGCAGGGCGAGGTCATCGCCGACGGTCCCGCGACGGAGAACGGCGAGCTCGCGCTCGGCAAGAACCTCCTCGTCGCGTTCATGCCGTGGGAGGGCTACAACTACGAGGACGCGATGATCCTGTCGCAGAACCTCATCAAGGACGACACGCTCTCCTCGATCCACATCGAGGAGTACGAGGTCGACGCCCGCGACACCAAGCTCGGCAAGGAGGAGATCACCCGTGACCTCCCCAACGTCAGCCCGGACCTGCTGGCCGACCTCGACGAGCGTGGCATCATCCGCATCGGTGCCGAGGTCCGCCCCGGCGACATCCTCGTCGGCAAGGTCACGCCGAAGGGCGAGACCGAGCTGAGTGCCGAGGAGCGTCTGCTCCGTGCCATCTTCAACGAGAAGTCGCGCGAAGTCCGCGACACCTCGCTCAAGGTGCCCCACGGTGAAGAGGGCACGATCATCGGCGTCAAGGTGTTCGACGCGCAGGACGGCGACGACGAGCTCGGCTCGGGCGTCAACCAGCGCGTGGTCGTCTACATCGCCCAGAAGCGCAAGATCACCGCGGGTGACAAGCTCGCCGGTCGTCACGGCAACAAGGGCGTCATCTCGACCATCCTCCCGGTCGAGGACATGCCGTTCCTCGCCGACGGCACCCCCGTCGACATCGTCCTCAACCCGCTCGGCGTCCCCGGCCGCATGAACTTCGGCCAGGTGCTCGAGATCCACCTCGGGTGGCTCGCCAAGCAGGGCTGGAACGTCGAGGGCATCCAGGACTGGGCCGAGAACCTGCCGGAGGCAGCGCACAGCGCCGAGCCCGGCACCAAGGTCGCCACCCCGGTGTTCGACGGTGCGTACGAGCGTGAGATCGAGGGCCTCCTCGACTCGACCCTCCCGAACCGCGATGGCGAGCGCCTGATCGGCTCGTCCGGCAAGGCGCAGCTCTTCGACGGCCGCTCCGGCGAGCCGTTCCCGGAGCCCGTCTCGGTCGGCTACATGTACATCCTCAAGCTGCACCACCTGGTCGACGACAAGATCCACGCGCGTTCGACCGGTCCGTACTCGATGATCACGCAGCAGCCGCTGGGTGGTAAGGCGCAGTTCGGTGGACAGCGATTCGGTGAGATGGAGGTGTGGGCGCTCGAAGCGTACGGCGCCGCCTACGCCCTCCAGGAGCTCCTGACGATCAAGTCCGACGACATCCTCGGCCGCGTGAAGGTCTACGAGGCGATCGTCAAGGGCGAGAACATCCAGGAACCCGGCATCCCCGAGTCCTTCAAGGTCCTCATGAAGGAGATGCAGTCGCTCTGCCTGAACGTCGAGGTCCTCTCGGCCGACGGCCAGGCGGTCAGCCTGCGCGACAACGATGACGAGGTCTTCCGCGCTGCGGAGGAGCTGGGCATCAACATCTCCTCGCGGTTCGAGTCGTCCTCTGTCGACGACATCTGATCCCGCCCGTACATCGAAGCCTGAATCAGCAAGAGAGAAGAACATTGCTCGAAGCAACTTCCTTTGACGCCATTCGGATCGGCCTCGCGACCGCCGAGGACATCCGTCAGTGGTCGTACGGCGAGGTCAAGAAGCCGGAGACCATCAACTACCGCACCCTGAAGCCCGAGAAGGACGGTCTGTTCGGCGAGCAGATCTTCGGTCCTTCCCGCGACTGGGAGTGCGCCTGCGGCAAGTACAAGCGTGTCCGGTTCAAGGGCATCGTCTGCGAGCGCTGCGGCGTCGAGGTCACCAAGTCCTCGGTCCGTCGTGAGCGCATGGGCCACATCGAGCTCGCTGCCCCCGTCACGCACATCTGGTACTTCAAGGGCGTCCCGTCGCGCCTCGGGTACCTCCTCGACATGGCGCCGAAGGACCTCGAGAAGGTCATCTACTTCGCGGCGTACATGATCATCGACATCGATGAAGAGGGCCGTCACGCGGACATGCCGGGTCTCGAGAACGAGATGCGTCTCGAGATCAAGACCCTCGAGGGCCAGCGCGACTCGATCATCGCCGACCGCCTCAAGAAGCTCGAGGACGACCTCGCAGCCCTTGAGGAAGAGGGTGCGAAGGCCGACGTCAAGCGCCGCACCAAGGACACCGCCGAGAAGGAGATGTCCCAGGTCCGCAAGTCGTTCGACGAGGACATCACCCGTCTCGAGCGTGTGTGGGAGGACTTCCGCAACCTCAAGGTGGGCGACCTCAAGCCCGAGGACGCCGTCTTCCACGAGCTCCAGGACCGGTTCGGGATCTACTTCGACGCCTACATGGGCGCCGAGGCGATCAAGCTCCGGCTCGAGGCGTTCGACCTGGCCGCCGAGGCCGAGGCACTGCGTCTGCAGATCGCCGAGGGCAAGGGCCAGAAGAAGATCCGCGCGATCAAGCGTCTGCGCGTCGTCAGCTCCTTCCTCGCCACCGGCAACTCGCCGGCCGCGATGGTGCTCGGCGTCGTGCCGGTCATCCCGCCGGAGCTGCGCCCGATGGTGCAGCTCGACGGTGGCCGTTTCGCCACGTCGGACCTCAACGACCTCTACCGTCGTGTGATCAACCGCAACAACCGTCTCCGCCGCCTGCTCGACCTCGGTGCCCCCGAGATCATCGTGAACAACGAGAAGCGCATGCTGCAGGAAGCGGTCGACGCGCTGTTCGACAACGGTCGTCGTGGACGTCCGGTCACGGGTACCGGCAACCGCGCGCTGAAGTCCCTGAGCGACATGCTCAAGGGCAAGCAGGGTCGTTTCCGCCAGAACCTGCTCGGCAAGCGTGTCGACTACTCGGGCCGTTCGGTCATCATCGTCGGCCCGCAGCTGAAGCTGCACCAGTGCGGTCTGCCCAAGCAGATGGCGCTGGAGCTCTTCAAGCCGTTCGTCATCAAGCGCCTCATCGACCTGTCGCACGCGCAGAACATCAAGTCGGCCAAGCGCATGGTCGAGCGTTCGCGTCCGCAGGTGTGGGACGTGCTCGAGGAGATCATCCGCGAGCGCCCCGTCCTGCTGAACCGTGCGCCGACGCTGCACCGTCTGGGCATCCAGGCGTTCGAGCCGCAGCTCGTCGAGGGCAAGGCCATCCAGCTCCACCCGCTCGTGTGTGCTGCGTTCAACGCGGACTTCGACGGCGACCAGATGGCCGTGCACCTGCCGCTGTCGGTCGAGGCCCAGGCCGAGGCCCGCATCCTGATGCTCGCTTCGAACAACATCCTGAAGCCGTCCGACGGCCGCCCGGTGACCCTGCCCGCACAGGACATGATCATCGGTCTGCACCACCTCACGACCGTCCGCGAGGGCGCCGTGGGCGAGGGCCGTGCGTTCTCGTCGGTGGCCGAGGCGATCCTGGCGAACGACCAGCACACGCTGCACCTCAACGCGATGGTGAAGATCCGCATGACGGGTGTCCACTTCGCCGAGGGTGAAGCACCCGAGGGCTACGAGCAGGGCGACACCGTGCTGCTCGAGACGACCCTGGGCCGTGCGCTCTTCAACGAGACCCTGCCGGCGAACTACCCGTTCGTCCAGAAGGTCACGGACAAGGGCGTGCTCTCCGCGATCGTCAACGACCTCGCCGAGCGCTACTCCAAGACCGAGACGGCCGCTGCGCTGGACCGGATCAAGGACGCCGGCTTCTACTGGGGCACCCGCTCCGGTGTGACCGTCGCCCTGTCGGACGTCGTGACGCCTCCTCGCAAGAAGGAGATCATCGCGGGCTACGAGATCCAGGCCGCCAAGGTGCAGGGCGAGTTCGACAAGGGTCTGATCACCGACTCCGAGCGTCGCGCCGACCTGATCAAGATCTGGACCGAGGCCACGAACGAGATCGCGCAGGAGATGCGCGACAACTTCCCGGTCGACAACACCATCAACCGCATGGTGTCGTCCGGTGCTCGTGGTAACTGGCTCCAGGTCCGCAACATCGCCGGTATGCGTGGTCTGGTGAACAACCCGAAGGGCGAGATCATCGCCCGCCCGATCATCAACTCGTACCGCGAGGGCCTGACCGTGGCGGAGTACTTCATCGCCACCCACGGTGCTCGTAAGGGTCTTGCCGACACCGCGCTCCGTACCGCGGACTCCGGGTACCTCACCCGTCGTCTCGTGGACGTGTCGCAGGACGTCATCATCCGCGAGGACGACTGCGGCACGACGCGTGGCCTCGAGCTGCCGATCGCGACCGTGGACGCCGACGGCAAGCTCGTCCGCGACCCGCGCGTCGAGAACACCGTGTACTCCCGCACCCTGGCCACCGAGGCCGTGGACGCACAGGGCACGGTCGTGGCAGAGGCCGGTGAGGACGTCGGTGACGTGCTGATCGACAAGCTTCTCGCGGCCGGTGTCGAGAGCATCAAGGTGCGCTCGGTCCTGACCTGCGAGTCCGCCGTCGGTGTCTGCGCGAAGTGCTACGGCCGTTCGCTCGCCACGGGCAACCTCGTCGACATCGGCGAGGCGGTCGGCATCATCGCCGCCCAGTCCATCGGTGAGCCCGGTACCCAGCTGACGATGCGTACCTTCCACACGGGTGGTTCGGCCTCGGCCGACGACATCACCCAGGGTCTGCCGCGTGTCACGGAGCTCTTCGAGGCGCGTACCCCCAAGGGCGCGTCCCCGATCGCCGAGGCCCCCGGCCGCGTCGTGGTCGAGGACACGGACAAGGGTCGTCGGATCATCCTCACGCCGGACAACGGCGACGAGCCGTTCATCTACCCGGTGCTCAAGCGTGCGACGCTCCTCATCGAGGACAACCAGCACGTCGAGCTCGGCGAGCAGTTCATCGCCGGCACCGTCGACCCGAAGGAAGTCCTCCGGGTCAAGGGTGTCCGAGAGGTCCAGAAGCACCTGGTCAACGGTGTGCAGGACGTCTACGGCTCGCAGGGTGTGCCGATCCACGACAAGCACATCGAGGTCATCGTCCGCCAGATGCTCCGCAAGGTCACCGTCGTCGACCACGGCGACACCGACCTGCTGCCGGGTGAGCTCGTCGACCGGTCGCGCTACAACGCGCTGAACCGTGCGGCGCTGCAGGAGGGTCGCAAGACCGCCTCGGCTCGCCAGGAGGTCATGGGCATCACGAAGGCGTCCCTCGCGACCGAGTCGTGGCTGTCCGCCGCTTCCTTCCAGGAGACCACCCGCGTGCTCACGCAGGCGGCCATGGAGGGCAAGCAGGACCACCTCGTCGGCCTCAAGGAGAACGTCATCATCGGTAAGCTCATCCCCGCCGGGACGGGCCTCAGCCGGTACCGTGACGTGGACGTGAACGCGACCGAAGAGGCGAAGGCGGAGCGGTACCCCAACCGCATCTTCGCCGACGACTCGTCGTTCTCGGACGCCGACCTGAGCTTCGTCGACTTCGACAGCTTCTCGTCGGACGACTTCACGCCGGGCACGTACAACTGAGCCTGATGTGATTCCATGAAGGCCCCGTCTCCGCAAGGAGGCGGGGCCTTCGTCGTGTCGTCACCAGGTGACGGCCTGGAGGCGCGGTGCGGGGCCGCCACGGGCCTCCCGTCCGCCGTGGGGTCGCGGCTAGAGCGCGCGGCCCGCGCCGTTGTCGCGGCCGGAACCGCGACCGGTCTCGTCGACCAGCGAGAACAGGCTCAGCACGTTGCCGTCGGGGTCGCGGACGTCGAACCAGTCGACCGCCCCGTCGACGCACTCGACGGGGCCGATGTCGATGCCGAGCGCGCCGATGCGTGCGTGCTGCGCGGCGACGTCGTCGACGCCGAAGCGGACGCTGACCGGGTTCTCCTCGGCCTGTTCGTCGACGTAGAGCTGGATCCAGATGCCGCCGACCTCGTACTCGGCGACGCCGTCCTCGGGCTCGAGGTCCGGCTCGGTGCGCTCGAAGACCGCGCCGTACCAGAGGCAGGACGCCTCGATGTCGGTGACGGGCAACCCCACGGTCACGCTCGTGATGTCCATGACTCATCATGTGCCCGGGTGGGGGTGTGCGTCGAGAGGGATTCCGCGGTGCCGCGCTGTCCGACCCGCATGGCAGGGTGGGGTGATGGCAACGCTGCGCGAACGGATCCCCGCCCCGACCCAGCTCGAGCTGCCGTCACCCGTGAGCGGCGTCGTCTTCCGCCCGGGGTCGCGTGACGACCTGGTGGGCATGCACGCGGTCGCAGTCGCTGCCGCCGCACTCGACGATCCTCCTGCCCGTCCCTCCACAGCGGACCTCGACCGCTCGTTGTCCACCGAAGGCCTCATCGTCGATCAGTACACGGTCGTCGGCGTCGATGCTGATGGACGTGTGCAGGCCTACGGCATCGTCATCGACGTCCCTTCGCGGGTCACCGCGGCACGGGCGGTGCTCGGCGGTGCCGTCCACCCCCGGTACCGGAGCCGTGGTGTCGGGCGCCGGCTCCTCGCCTGGCAGGTCGGTCGAGCGCGGCAACGGCTCGCCGCGCTCGACATCGACCTTCCCGCGACCCTCGACGTCGGAGGCCGCTCCGGTGCTCCCGTCCTCGCCCTCGCCGAGCGGCTCGGGTTCCGGTCGGTCCGGCACTGGGTCGAGATGGAGCTCGTCTTCGCCGACCATGCCGTCGACGACCTCCCGATGCCCGCGTTCCCTGATGATCTGGTCCTCCGTCGAGCGGCCCCGGACGACATCGAGCCGATGCGAGCCGCCAAGAACGACGCCTTCCGCGACCACTGGGGCTCGCAGCCGATGGTCGCGTCCGACTGGCGGGGCTTCCTCACCGCACCGAAGAGTCGGCTCGACCTGTCCCGACTCGTGCTCGATCCCCTGGGCAACGTGCTCGCGTTCGCCGTCGTCGAGGTCGATCCGGACGGGTTCGCCGCACGCGGACGGGCGTTCGGCTCCGTGCACTGGGTGGGGGTCGTCCGTTCGGCGCGTGGTCGCGGCTTGGCGCCGCTCGTGCTCGGCGCTGCACTCGCGGCGATGCGAGCGGACGGGCTGTCGGCTGCGGTGCTGGACGTCGACACCGAGAACCCGAGCGGCGCGGCCCGGATCTACGAGCGCCTTGGATTCGCCCGGGGCGAGGTCCACGTCACGGCCGCGTTGTCCCTCTGACCGGGGCCGAACGGGTCGTGGACCCCAGTTCTGGGTGCAGCCAGACCCCCTCCGCCCCCTCTTTCTGGGACTGCGGTCGGCGAGGGCGCCAGAAGTAGCGTGGTCGGGCGCCACATCCCTGGTGGTGCATCACCCGACGACGTCTCGCCGTGCGCGAGTCCAAGGAGGCACGGGACTCATGGCGACCCTGTCCGAGATCCTCATCCTGAACGGCGCGCTTCCGATCGAGCACCTCGATGCGATGACGGGCGACGAGGACCTCGACGAGCGCGCGATCCGGGGCCTGGTCGACCAGGGCGTCGTGAGCGAGGCCCAGTTCATCACGGCGCGGGCCGCGTCGAACAACTCGCGCACCGTGCCGCTCAGCGACTACCCGGTCGACGGCACCGCCGTGTCGATCCTGCCGGCCGCACTCTGCCGTCGCCACGGCGTGCTCGGTGTCGGGTTCGAGGGCGACCTCCTCATCCTCGCGATGGTGAACCCCACGAACGTGCTCGCGATCGACGACGCCCGCACCGCCTCGGGCCGCACGATCAAGCCGCTGCAGGTCGAGGAGCGCGACCTCGTCGCTGCCCTCGACCGGTACCTGCGCGCCGACGACGAACTGAACGACCTCACGTCGTCGCTGGAAGAAGAAGCGTCGACGACCTCGAATGCGCAGGTCGACATCGCCGACGGTGCCCTCGACGACGTCCCGATCGTCCGCTTCGTGAACCTGCTCGTGTCGCAGGCCATCCAGGACCACGCATCCGACATCCACATCGAGCCGGGCGAGCACGAGGTCCGGATCCGGTACCGCATCGACGGCGTGCTGCACGAGATGGCGCCGGCGCCGAAGAACATCCAGAACGGTGTGATCAGCCGTCTGAAGATCATGAGCGACATCGACATCGCCGAACGTCGCAAGCCGCAGGACGGCCGCATGTCGGTGCGGCACGGCGGCCGGCAGATCGACCTCCGCGTCGCGACGCTGCCCACCGTGTGGGGCGAGAAGGTCGTCATGCGGATCCTCGACAACACGAACACCTCGCTGACCCTCAAGGACCTCAACCTCCTCGAGCAGAACTTCCAGGCGTACCAGCGGTCCTACTCGAAGCCGTACGGCATGATCCTGGTCACCGGTCCTACCGGTTCGGGCAAGTCGACGACGCTGTACACGACCCTCAACGCCGTGGCGAAGCCCGAGATCAACGTCATCACGGTGGAGGACCCGGTCGAGTACCGGATGGCCGGCATCAACCAGGTGCAGGTCAACCCGAAGGCCGGCCTGACGTTCGCGTCCGCGCTCCGCTCGATCCTCCGGTCCGACCCCGACGTCGTGCTGCTCGGCGAGATCCGCGACCACGAGACCGCCCAGATCGCGATCGAGGCGTCGCTCACCGGGCACCTCGTGCTCTCGACCCTGCACACCAACGACGCGCCGTCGGCCGTGACCCGCCTGACCGAGATGGACATCGAGCCGTTCCTGGTCGGATCCGCCCTCGACTCCGTCGTCGCCCAGCGACTCGCACGCCGGCTGTGCGACCGGTGCAAGGCGCCAGCCGTGTACGAGATCGAGCAGCTCCAGGCGCTCGGGTTCCTGGCCCCCGGCGACGAGATGCCCGCGTTCTTCGCCCCGGTCGGCTGCGCGGTGTGCTCCAACACGGGGTACCGCGGGCGCATCGCGCTGCATGAGGTCATGACCGTGACCGAGGAGATCGAGCGGCTCGCCGTCGGTCGCGCCTCGAGCGCGGAGATCAGTCGCGTCGCCCAGCAGCAGGGCATGCTCACGCTCCGCCAGGACGGCTTCGAGAAGGTCAAGCTCGGCATGACGAGCGTTGACGAGATCCTGCGCGTCGTCGCGTGACCGGGGAACAGGACGAGCAGATGACCGACTCCGTGTACGACATCACCATGCCCGGCGACGAACCCGTCGCCGGATGGCACCCCGGCACCCCCGGCGCCGAGGTCGGCTCCCGCCGTGCCGCGCGTCTGGCCGCGGCCGCTGCCGCCCCGCCCGAGCAGGTCTACGACCTGACGGACGACTCGGCGCAGTGGCCCGCGCCCACCGGCACGCCCGTGGCCAGCCCGGTCACCGGGTCCGTGGGTGGTCCGGTCGCCGCGCCCGTGGCGCAGTCCGCCACCGCTCCTGCGACGCCGCCCGCCGCGGTGCCGTCGTCGACCGCCACCTACGGGTACGCCGAGCCGACGACCCAGCAGCTGCCGGCCATGTCGTACAGCGGCGCCCACCACGCCGCACCGGTGGCACCGGCTCCGGTTCCCGCCCCCGCCGCTGCGTCGGCTGGTGACATCGACTTCGCCCGGCACGCGCGTGAGGTCGCCGACCCCGACCTCATCACGGCACTGGCGCAGGTCGTCTACCAGGGGGCCTCCGACCTGCACGTCACGGCCGACGCCCCGCCCACCGTCCGCGTTGACGGCTCGCTCCGGCCGGCCGTGCCCGGAGGCGCGTGGTCGCGTGGCAAGGTCATCGCGGCACTCAAGACGCTGCTGTCCGTCGAACAGGCCGGGCAGTTCGACCACGACCAGGAGCTCGACTTCGCGTACTCGCTGTCGCCGGAGTACCGCTTCCGTGTGAACTACTACCAGCAGCGCGGCAACTGGGGTGCGGCGTTCCGCATCATCCCCACCAGGATCAAGACGCTCAAGCAGCTCGGCATCCCCGCGCACGTCGGTGACTTCGCCGGCCTGCCCCGTGGCCTGGTCCTCGTCACCGGCCCGACCGGCTCGGGCAAGTCGACCACGCTCGCCGCGCTCATCGACCTGGTCAACGAGAGCCGTGCTGACCACATCGTGACGGTCGAGGACCCGATCGAGTTCATGCACGACCACAAGCGGTCGATCATCAACCAGCGCGAGGTCGGCGCCGACACCCGCTCTTTCGCCTCCGCGCTCAAGCACGTGCTGCGGCAGGACCCCGACGTCATCCTGATCGGTGAGCTCCGCGACCTCGAGACCATCTCCGTCGCGCTCACCGCTGCCGAGACCGGCCACCTGGTGTTCGCCACCCTGCACACGCAGAGCGCACCCGGCACGATCGACCGCGTCATCGACGTCTTCCCGCCGCACCAGCAGGGGCAGATCCGCACCCAGCTCGCGGCCACCCTGCAGGGTGTCGTCTGCCAGACCCTCGTCCCGAAGGCCAACGGCGTCGGCCGGGTCGTCGCCACCGAGATCATGACGATCACCCCGGCCATCGGCAACCTCATCCGCGAGGGCAAGACGTACCAGATCACCTCTGCCATGCAGGCCGGCCGTGACCTCGGCATGCACACCATGGACCAGAACCTCGCCGAACTGGTCAACGTCGGCACCATCTCGCGCAAGGCCGCGATGGAGAAGGTGCACGACGAAGAGGGCTTCGACCGGCTCGTCCAGCGCGTCGAGTCCCCGTCCGACTCCTCGGCCGCCGCGATCGCCGCCAGCGGCATCGACTTCGGCGACAAGTTCTCCGGAGGTTACTGATGTCACTCGCGTTCGACTACCGCGGGCGTGACGGCGCCGGCAAGCTCGTGAAGGGCCGCCTCGACGCCGCGTCCGAAGGGGCCGTCGTCCAGCGTCTCCGGGGGATGGGCGTCTCCCCGATCGCGATCACCGAGGCGAAGGCCGGCACCGGGCTGCAGACCGAGATCAAGATCCCCGGGTTCGAGAAGAGCGTCGGGCTCAAGGACCTCGCGATCATGTCGCGGCAGGCCTCGACGATGCTCACCTCGGGGCTCTCGCTCCTGCGGGCCCTCACGATCCTGTCCGACCAGACCGAGAACAAGAAGCTCAAGGACATCCTCGGCAAGGTCCGCGACGACGTGGAGCGCGGCGTCTCGTTCTCCGACGCCGTCGCGAAGTACCCGGTCGACTTCCCGCCGATCATGATCAACATGATCCGTGCGGGGGAGACCGGCGGGTTCCTCGACCAGGCCATGGACTCCATCGCGACGAACTTCGAGAAGGAGCACAAGCTCCGCTCGACGATCAAGTCGGCGATGACCTACCCGGTGGTCGTGCTGTGCATGTCACTCGCCGCCGTCGTGATCATGCTCATCTTCATCGTCCCGATCTTCCAGGACATGTTCTCGTCGCTCGGCGGTCAGCTGCCGTTGCCGACGCAGGTCCTGGTGACCCTGTCGCACGCGATGCGCTGGCTCGCACCGGTCCTCGCTGTCGCCGTGATCGTCGGCTGGCTGTGGTTCCGGGCGAACAAGAACACGGATCGCTTCCGGAGCTTCCGCGACCCGATCATGCTCCGCCTGCCGGTGTTCGGGGGACTGACCCGCAAGATCGTCATCGCGCGGTTCGCGCGGAACTTCTCGAACATGATCGGCGCTGGCGTCCCCATCCTGCAGGCCTTGTCCATCGTCGGCCAGGTATCGAACAACTTCGTGGTCCAGAAAGCACTCGAGCGCGTTGCGGAAGACGTCCGAAAAGGCGAATCAATTGCCGCGCCGTTGGCCCGGGAAAGCATTTTCCCGGCAATGGTCTCGCAAATGGTCGCCGTCGGCGAGGACGCCGGTTCGCTGGAGATCATGCTCGAGAAGATAGCGGTCTTCTACGACTCCGAAGTCGAGTCGACGACCGAGTCGCTGACTGCCCTGATCGAGCCGCTCCTCATTGCGTTCCTGGGCGTCGTCGTGGGTGGCATGATCATCGCGCTCTACCTGCCGATCTTCCAGATCACGTCGTTGGTGAAGTAAGGGCCGCCCCTCGTGCGGGGGTGGAACGCGAGGGGACGCCCCCGTTACTGGGGGCAATTCCGAGGGCTCGGACCCCCCGTTCTCGGGATTCCGCCTCGAATCGCCGCTGAATACTCTTGTCAGCGGCGGCGGAGCACTCCCCGGCACATTCTCCCATCGCATTCCCCCAAGAACGGAACCACCATGTACTTCGCTCTCATGGGCAAGCTCGACGCTCGCCGCAAGGGTCTCCTCGAGGACAAGGAGAAGGGCTTCACGCTCATCGAGCTCCTCGTCGTCGTCATCATCATCGGCATCCTCGCCGCCATCGCCATCCCGGTGTACCTGAACGTGCAGAACAACGCGAAGGACTCGGCCGTCAAGAGCGACCTCGCGAACGCGAAGACCGCGGTCATCGCCTACCAGACGGAAAGCGGCAAGCTCCCGGACGGCAGCACCACCGGACAGAAGCTGGTCGCCGACACCACCGAGCTCGGCAAGTACGGGCTGACGGTCAGCGACAACACCAAGGACCTGAAGTACGGCGCCACCCCCGTGAGCGGCGCCACGACGTTCTGCATCCAGGAGACGTCGGCCACGGGCAAGACCTTCCGCATCACCGAGTCGACCTCGGTCGTCGAGAAGGCCTGCGGCGCGGCGTAGTCCGCACCAGGAGGGCGACCTGTCGGTTGGCAGGTCGCCCTTCGTTTGCTCACATGACGAGGAGGAGGTGACCATGTTCCAGCGACTGCACGACCGGCTGTACCGGCACGACGCCGAAGCCGGCTTCTCCATCATCGAGGTCATGGTCGCCATGATGGTGTTCGCGGTCATGTCGATCGGGATCGCCTACGGCATCGCGAACAGCCTCCAGCTCACGCAGACCAATCGCGGTCGCGAGACCGCGGTCGCCCTCGCCTCGCAGGACATCGACACCCTCCGCCAGACCGCGGCCGCCTCCACCGGGGGGATCTTCCGCGTCCTCAGCAAGGCCGGTCCGGACAACACGAAGACCATCGGAGGCGTCGAGTACGCCATCGACCGGAAGGTCAGCTGGGTGCAGAGCGACGGCGCGACCGGCGCGTGCGGGACGTCGAACGGCAAGCTCGCCTACAAGAGCGTCGTCGAGACCGTGACCTGGCCGAACCCGCGGGGCGGTTCCAGCACCACATCGGTCTCGTCAGCGATCGCGCCGAGCGACGCGGTCACCGATCCCGGGTACGGCACCGTGATCATCTCGGTCACCACCGCTTCGGGAGCGCCCTACGAGGGTGTCGGGATCACGATCACCCCCGTCGGCGGCGGTGGCGGTGCAGCGCTGACGGCGGCGGTCCTCCCGACTGACGCACAGGGCTGCTCGTACGCGGTGAACGTGTCGCAGGGCGACTACGCGGTCTCTGCGAGCGTCACCGGCGGCATCGACACGAACCAGCAGCAGCCGTCCGTGCAATCGCCGATCTCGGTGACCGCCGGCGCGAGCTCGCCGGTCCCGTTCGTGTACGACCAGTCGAGCCAGCTGACCCTGCAGTACGCAGCCGGCTCCAAGGCGATGATCCCGACCAACATGCCCACGACGCTGTCGAGCACTGCCGGTGGGCTGGACGTCGTCAAGCCGTGGGACCTGGCCAGCACCTCGCTCAACGTCACCTCGAGTTCACGGCCGTCGTTGCCGGTGTTCCCGTTCGCCTCGGGCTACACGGTCTACGCCGGCCCGTACTCCAACAGCACCGGGAGTGCGACGAGCTGCCTCAGTCCCAACCCCTCGTCCTGGTCGACACCGAACGCCGCCAACGCGATCGGTGTGAGCCCGCCGTCGGTCGCCACTGCTCCCGGGAAGCCGTCGTCGGCCTCCGTGATGATGGGCGTCGCGACCGTGACCGGCGTGAAGGACCGCTACATCACTGCCGTCTCGTCGGCGAACCCGGCCGCCGGTGACCCCGGCTGCGCCGCCGGCATGACGATGAGGTTCCCGGTTTCGACCGGGGACACCGCGACCATCGCCCTGCCCTTCGGTACGTGGACGCTCTACTCCGGAACGACGTTCGGGTCGACGACGAAGAACGAGATCGCGTCGAAGGCCTCGAACGTGAAGCCCGTGACCAACGGCATGGTGAACCAGAAGACCGCGCTGGTGCTCATCAACTACGACAACACCCTGACCCTCGACCCTCGCGGGCAGACGTCGTGATGCGGGCCCTCCGACGCCTCCACCGCGAGCAGGCGGGGATCTCGCTGTCCGAACTGCTCGTCGCGGTCAGCGTGTCGATGATCATCCTCGTCGCGGTGGGCGGGTTCTTCACGGCCACCCTGCGCGCGGGGGTGACGAACACGTCCTCCGACCAGAACGCTCGGACGGCGTCGATCGCGATGAACTCCATCACGCGCTACGTGCACGCCGCGAGTCTGTTGCCGAAGTCGGACGGCACCTACGCCGCTGCGGTCACCCGGGCGGCCCCGACGCAGGTGGTGTTCTTCGCGTACATCAACCTCGACGGCAACAGCACTGACAAGCCCGTGCAGATCCGCTACTCACTGAACGACGCGAAACGCCTCGTCGTGGACCAGTGGGACGGCACGGCGACGAACGGCTTCTACTCCTTCCCGGCGACGACCCAGACCCCGGCGCGGAGCCTGGTGGTGGGTGGTCCGATCGCCTCGCCGACGAGCGACGGTGTCGCGCTGTTCTCGTACCTCGGAGCCGACGGCAAGACACTCGCGACCCAGCCGGACGGAACACTGGCGACCGCGCAGTTGGGCAACGTGCGAGCCGTCCGCGTGAACCTGGAACTCGGTTCCACCACCGCCGGTGCGAGCGGCAACACCCACGTGCAGAACACCCTGTACCTCTTCAACGTCGTCTACGGCACCAGCATCGGAGCGGGTTCATCATGATCCGTCGCATCAGCGCGGTCCTCGCGCGGGCCCAGCGCGACGAGCGCGGCATGGTCCTCGGCAACGTGCTCATCTTCGGCACCGTCATGATGCTGCTCGTCGCGACGATGATCGCCGTCTCCACCTCGGGGGCGGTCAAGGCCGCGTCGGACCGCAACTTCCAGAACGCGATGGCGGCCGCGTACGCGGGACTCGCCGACTACCAGTCGAAGCTCTCGAACGACAACGGCTACGCGCTCTACGGCAACGCGAACGCCCAGTTCAGCAAGTCGAGTGGGTCGACCTTCGTCAACGCCGACAAGAACATCGCGTTCACCAACTCCGGCTCGGACTGGGCACCGGTCGTCGGCTCGAGCGACCAGTGGTTCCGCTACGAGGTCGACAACTCCGACTACTCCGGCAAGGGCGTCCTGCGGGTCCGTGTCACCGGGAAGGCCGGGGGAAGTGTCCGGTCGCTCGTGGCCAACCTCAAGGGCGACGGCTTCATCAACTACCTCTACTTCACCAACTACGAGTCCTCGAACCCCGCGCTCACCGGGACCGATTGCACGACCGCCTACCAGTGGCAATCGGTCGCCGGGAAGTGCACGGCGGTGCAGTTCGCCGGCACCGACACCCTGAACGGGCCGATCCGGACCAACGACGTCTTCACCTCGGCGTGCTCGACGGTGTTCAACGGGTCGGTCGAACAGCACGACACGACCGTGCGCCCGTCGAGCGGCACCTGCGCGGGGACGTTCAACGGCGGTGCAGCGACCGCGGTCCCGTACCTCGGTCTGCCCGCGCTGAACACGAACATGTCGCAGGAGACGCGGACCGACCTCCCCACTACCGTTCCGCGGCCTGGCTGCATGTACACCGGACCGACCCGCGTGAAGTTCCTCGGGAACGGCAAGATGACCGTGTGGTCGCCGTGGTCCCGGGCCACGCAGATCAAGGTCAACAGCTCGAGCGGGGCGGTCCTCGCCGCGGACGACCCGGCGAAGGCCGCAGCGCTGTGCGGGGCGGTCTCGGATCTGCAGAGTTCCGCCGGAGCCACCATCCCGACCCTCCCCTCGAACCTGATGTACGTGCAGGACATCCCGTCCGCGTCGAACAACGTGAACGCCTGGGGTGCGGCCTTCCCGTCGAAGTACACGAACACGTACTGCACCACCACGGTCACCGTGCGGTCGAACGGTTCGGCGACGAACACGAGCAACCAGCCGTTCAGCAACGGGCAGGGGTTCCCGGCCGCAGGCGAGTGGATCAACGGAGGATCGTCGGGTTCCTCGTACCAGACGGGTTCGGCTTCCGACACGTACAGCTGCACGGCGGGAGACGTCTTCGTCAGCGGGGCGTTCAGCGGTGCGATGACGATCGCGGCATCCGGGACCGTGTGGGTCACCGACGACATCACCTACGTCAGCGCCACGAACGACGTGCTCGGGCTCGTCGGCCAGAACGCCGTCGAGATCTCCAACCCCGCCCGCTGCACCTCGTACCCGACGACCTACCAGTGGGGTGTCGGGTACGTGGCGGACACCTCGCGCTGCAACAGCTCGGGCGTGGGTCTGCTGAACCGGTCTCCGGGCGAATCGATCACCGTGTCGGCGGCGATCGCGAGCAACGCGGGGACGTTCTGGAACCAGAACTACGACATCGGCTCGAAGCTCGGCACCCTCAAGGTCATCGGTTCGATCGCGCAGAACTGGCGAGGGGCGGTCGCGACGACCGGCAACACCGGGTTCTCGAAGAACTACGTCTACGACCAGCGCCTGCTGACGACGGCACCCCCGAAGTTCCTGCAGCCGGTGTCGACCTCGTACGGGGTCACGACGCAGGTCGAGGTCCAGGCCGCGTACACCGCCGGCGGCTCGTGCGCGACCACGACCGGTGGTGCGTGCCGATGACCGGTCTCCAGGCGCTCGGGCCCGCACTCCCCGCACTCTCCGCCGTGTTCGGACTGCTCATCGGCTCGTTCCTCAACGTCGTGGTGCACCGCGTGCCGGCGGGCCAGTCCGTGGTCTCGCCACCGAGCGCTTGTCCGGCGTGCCGACACACGATCCGACGCCGCGACAACGTCCCGGTGCTCTCCTGGCTCGTCCTGCGCGGACGGTGCCGTGACTGTTCCGCGCCGATCTCCGCGCGGTACCCCGCCGTCGAACTCGTCACCGCGGTCCTGTTCGGGCTCACCGCCTTCGTGGTCGTGGGCCGCTCTCCTGCGGGGACGGCACAGGACACCGTGGCGCAGGTCGTGATCCTCGTCGCGTTGTTGTACCTGATGGCGATCAGCGTCGCACTCACCCTGATCGACATCGCCACCCACACGCTCCCGAACGCGATCGTCTACCCGTCCGGGATCGTCCTCACGGTGCTCCTCGTCGTCGCGAGTGCTGCCGACGGCGACTGGTCCGCTCTCGGTCGTGCGGCGATCGGTGCCCTCGGTTCCGGTGCCCTCTACCTCGGTCTCGCGCTGGCGGTCCCCGGCGGCATGGGCCTCGGCGACGTCAAACTGGCCGTGGTCCTCGGCCTCGTCCTCGCGTACCTCGGATGGGGACCCCTCGCAGTGGGTGCTTTCGGTGCGTTCCTGGTGGGCGGTACCGTCGCGATCGCGCTCCTCCTCGCCGGCCGTGCACGTTGGCGCGGCGGGCTGCCGTTCGGGCCGTCGATGCTGGTGGGGGCATGGCTCGGGATCGTCTTCGGGGACCTCCTCTGGACCGGGTACCTCCAGGTCCTCGGGGTCGCCTGAGCGACCACCACTCCACCTCCAACGAAAGCAGCATCATGGGCAAGAGCATCGTGGGCCTCGACATCGCGGGGTCGTCGATCCGCGCGGTCGAGGTCGTCGACGCCGACAAGGCACGACCGACGGTGGTGCGCTTCGCGGAGGTCCCCACTCCGCAGGACGCGGTGAGCCGTGGCGAGGTCCTCGAACCGAACACCGTCGCGGCCACCCTCCGCGAGCTGTGGTCGACGGGGCGGTTCCGCTCGAAGAACGTCGTTCTGGGGATGGGGAACCAACGGGTGCTCTCCCGAGACCTCACGGTGCCCCTCGCCCCGATGGCACAGATCCGCGAGAGCCTCCCGTTCCAGGTGCAGGAGATGCTCCCGGTGCCGGTCGGCGACGCCATCCTGGACTTCTACCCCGTGTCCGAGGGGGAGAGCGAGAACGGCCCCGTCGTCCACGGGCTCCTGATCGCAGCCATCAAGGACGCCGTGCTGGCGAACGTCAAGGCGGTGCAGCTCGCGGGACTCAACCCGATCGGGGTCGACATGATCCCGTTCGCGCTCACCCGTGTCCTGCTCGGGCGCCAGGGTGTCCCGGGAACCGCGGCGGTGGTGCAGCTCGGCGCGGACACCACCAGCGTGGTCATCGCGACTGACGGGATCCCGCAGTTCGTCCGGATCATCCCGATGGGGGGCAACGACATCTCCCGCGCGCTGGTCGGGACCCTCGACATCACCTTCGACGAGGCCGAGGCCGTGAAGCGCCACCTCGGGCTCGGCGGATCGGCACGGACTCCGGACGACGCCCGTGCCGTCGCGGTGATCACGGCCTCGGTCCACGAACTCACGACGAGCTTGCGGAACACGATCAACTACTTCGTCAACACCCGGCCGTCGGAACCCGTGACCCGGGTGGTGCTGACCGGTGGCGGGACCCGCCTGCAGGGCATGCGGGAGGCGCTGGCGGAGCAGACGCGCCTACCCGTCACGATGGGCGCCGCGTTCGACGGCGTCGGACTCGCACGGTCGATCCCGGCCGGCGACGTCGCCGACCACGTCGATGCGATCACGGTCGCCTTCGGGTTGGCAGTAGGGAGCAGAGCAGCATGACCGTCACAGAAGCGCGACCCGTCGACGCGGTCGGTGCGGCACGGCCGGAGCGTCCCCGACGGAGCGCTCGCGGCGCGCAGGTCTCGATCGCCGGTCGTGAACCCCGCGTCGACCTCCTGCCCTCCGAGGTCCACGTCGACCGTCGTGAGCGGGGCGTCGCGCGTCGTGCGTGGCTCGGTGTCCTCATCACGGCGGCCGCCGCGGCACTCGGCGTCGGCGCAGCGGCGGTCCACCAGCTGGACACCGCATCGTCACTGACCGCGGCGCAAGCCGAGACGGCGTCGTTGCTGCAGCAGCAGCAACGTTTCTCCGACGTCCGGCAGGTCGAACAGGACAGTCAGCTCCTGGAGGCGGCACGAACCGTCGGGGGGTCGACGGAGATCGACTGGAACGGCACGCTGTCCCAGCTCAAGAACGTGCTGCCGGCCGGCGTCGCCATCACCTCGATGACCATCGACTCCGCTGACGTCACCACGGCGTTCGCACAGTCGGCGGTCCCGCTCGAGAAGGCCCGTGTCGCATCGATGCAGCTGACCGTGTCGAGTCCGACCATCCCCTCGGTACCCGACTGGACGGCTCGTCTGTCGCAGCTCAAGGGCTACGCCGACTCGACCATCACGTCGGTCGCGTTGCAGGAGGACTCCGGCGGGTACACCGCGACGGTCCAGGTCCACCTCGGGGAACGGGCGTTCGACGGCAAGTACACCCAGGAGCAGTCGAAGTGAACCGCAACCGCCTCTCGTTCGTCGTCGCGCTCGTCGCGATCGGAGCCGTGCTCGCCGGGGCGTGGTTCCTCGGGGTGCAGCCGCAGCTCGCCCAGGCTGCGGACAACTCCTCGCAGCAGACGGACATCGACGCCACGAACGCCCGGAACCAGGCCGAGCTCGATCGGCTCCAGGAAGCGAGTGATGCACTCGCCGAGACGAAGACGAAACTGGACGCGCTCCGCGTCTCGGTGCCGTCGACGCCGTCGACGGAGGCTCTCCTCCGAGAACTGAACGGTGCAGCGACCACCGCTGGCGTCACGGTGACCTCGATCACCGTCGGAGACGCGAAGGCCTACGAGCCGGCGGCCGGACAAGCCTCCGACGAGCCGGCGGCTCCGGCGAGTGCCACGCCGAGCGCCGAGCCGACCCCGACGGCGCCGACTGCCCGGACCGACGCTGCGATCAACGGATCGAACTTCGTCGTCATCCCGGTGACCGTGGCGGTGCAGGGCTCGTACGACCAGGCGCTCGCCTTCACGAAGGCGGTGCAGTCCGGGCAGCGGTTGCTCCTGGTGACCGGCATCGCCTCGACGAGTTCCGACTCGGGAGCGAGCCCGATGGACGCGCAGGCATGGTCGCTCTCCGGATCGGTCTACGTCCTCGCCGAGTCGGACACCGCGGCGAAGGGCTGAACGACCCCCGGACCGGGGCCGGCCACGCCACGCCGACCCCGCTTCCGCGACACCCGTCGTTGTGATTACGATGCACCAGACGCCGTGATCGCGGCTGCTCATCCCCTCTCGAACGGTCGGCTCGAATCGGCCGTTCCTCGTCGTGCCCGGAGTCGCGCGTGTTGGTCGGAATCGTGGAATTCCTCGGTTGGTTCGGTGCCGTAACCGTTCTAACAGGTTACATCTTGTTCTCCACCGGCAAGATCCCGAACGGTCCGCTCTACCAGCTGCTCAACTTGGTCGGCGGCCTCGCGGTGGCGATCAACGTCGCCGCGCACCACGCCGTCCCCTCGATGATCGTCAACGGGATCTGGGCGATCGTCGCCGTCGTCGTCCTGGTGAGGATGGGCCGAGCGCGTCGCGCGGCGAAGCGCGACGGATCCGTGTCCTCCGAGCCGGCGGTCCTGCACGCTGAGCCGGCCGCGACCACCGGGGTCCTGCCGGTGATCGGCCCGGCGCTGCGCGACCACGAGCCGGAGGCCCCCGCCGAGGCGGACGCCGCCACGGGCCTCCACTCCGACGACCCGACGGACGCGACGGACGAGACGGACGCGACGAAGCCGGATGCGGCACCCGCCGCGGTGCCGGAGGCGCCCGCCCCCATGACCGAGACCGTCCCGATCATCACGGCGACGATCGCGCTCGCCCTGGTCGCCGCAGCGCACGAGCAGTCCGACCGGGCGGGCCGTCGCGAGCACGCGGACGACACTGGCCACGCCGAACCCGCTCGCTGACCAGCCGGTCGGCGATACGATCGGCGCATGTCCCGGTGGTTGATCGCGACGATGACGTCCGTCCTCTTCATCGCGCTCGTGATCGCCGTCACGGGCTTCGAAGCCCTGCTCGCCGACGTCGAGGTCATCTCGCAGCCCGACGCCACCCCGTACCTCGGGCCCGCGATGGTGGTCGGCGCCGCGGTGGTGGTCTTCCTCGCGACCGCGGCGGGTGCGCGTGACGGCAACCCCGGCGTGACGGCCCTGGTGGCCGCAGCGACGGTCTACCTGGTCATGCTCGGCGTCGGAGCCGTGGGCTACGCGCTCGTCCGCTCGGACGCGACGGAGCTCCTCGTCTTCCCCGCGGGGTACGCCCTCGGGCCGTTCGTGGTCGGGTCCGTCGTGGTGGCGCTCCTGTCGGTGCTCGGCGGGATCTCGATGGCCCGGCACCAGGCGCGGACCGGCACCGCGACCGACGGGGCTGGCACCCGGACGGAGTCCACCGTCGCGGGCGAGGACCACTCGGCGCGGTAGTCTCGCGGGGTACGCGGACACGCAACGGGGGAACGATGAGCGACGAGCAGACGGCGGATCCGGACCCGCACGGCTGGGGCTCGGTGCCGCCCGTCGCCACGATCCGCGGGACGCAGGACGCGCCGCTCGGCACCCCGCTGGACCCGCGGGGCGGCGCGCAGTTCGGCGCGCGGCGGGCGCGCCCTCGTCGGAAGCTCCGCCGTGGACAAGTCGCCGGGATCGTCGCCGGCGTCGTGGTGCTCTCGCTGCTCCTGGTCGGCGGCATCGCCGGCTCCCTGATCGGCTCGTCCACGCATTCCGCTGACCGCCCGGTGCGGGCGTTCCTCGACGACCTGACGGCCGGACGCGTGGCCGACGCCCTCGACGACGCGGGCATCGATCGCGAGAAGACCGACGTGCTCCTCGGCGAAGCCGCCTACGCGAAGGCATCGGACAAGGTCACCGGCTACCGGGTCGCCGCGACGCGGACGGAGGGCGACACCGCCACGGTCCGCGCGTACCTGCGCCAGGGCGGGCAGGACGTCGCCGCGACCTTCACGCTCGACAAGACCGGGACGGACTGGGGCGTGTTCCCGATCTGGGAGCTGCAGGCCCCCGAACTCGGCACGGTCGACGTCGCGGTGCGAGGGCCGTCCGGTGCTGCGGTCACCGTCGCCGGCAGCAACGTGAAGACCGCGAAGGACGGCACGGTGAGCCTCCGCGCGCTGCCCGGGACCTACGACGTCGCCTTCGACGGCGACAAGTGGACCACGGCCAGTGGGGGATCGGCCAGCGTCAGCGGGTTCGGGCGGTCGACCTCGAGCCCGGTGCAGATGACCACGACCCTGACCACCGCGGGGCAGCAGGCCGCCGAGCGAGCGGTGGACGACTGGGTGGACGGCTGCATCGCCTCCACCGACGCCGCCCCCGCCGGCTGCAGCTTCTACGCGTACGGGCAGAACCCGGCGTACACGTACTCGAACCAGAAGTGGACACTCGAGACGCGGCCGACGGTCCGGGTCGGCAACTGGACGACGAACGGCTGGTTGATCACGACGACGACGTTCGGACGGGCGAAGTACACGGCCGACATCTCGGGTGCGGCCGGCACCGGAACGGCGTCCGCGGGGCCGCTCAACGTGAACGCGAGCGGGTACGTCACCGGCTTCTCGAGCGACGGTGCCACGTTCCGCTCGGTGGTGGGCAACGGGTCCTCCGACACCGGCTCATGACGGTGTCGGTTCCCGGGGTGACCCGGATTGATTTCGTCCCGTTACGCGGGTAGTCTCTACCGGGTGTGCGCCCTCGGGCGCGCCCGAAAAGTCCGGCGAGCGGGATCGCCCAGCCGGACCACTCCGTCCCCCACTCGAACACCCGCCGTCCGGCGGTGATCAGCGCGGGACGAGGAAGCCGGCGGAACGCGCCGGCCAGAGAGCACGAGCGAAGAACCAGGAGAACAGTTGCCTACTATTCAGCAGCTGGTTCGCAAGGGTCGTACGCCGAAGGTCACCAAGACCAAGGCGCCCGCCCTGAAGGCGAACCCCCAGCAGCGTGGTGTGTGCACCCGCGTCTACACCACCACCCCCAAAAAGCCGAACTCGGCACTGCGCAAGGTCGCTCGTGTCAAGCTCTCGAACGGCACCGAGGTCACGGCCTACATCCCCGGTGAGGGCCACAACCTCCAGGAGCACTCGATGGTGCTCGTCCGTGGCGGTCGTGTGAAGGACCTCCCGGGTGTGCGGTACAAGATCATCCGTGGCGCCCTGGACACCCAGGCAGTCAAGAACCGTAAGCAGGCTCGTAGCCGCTACGGCGCGAAGAAGGGTTGAGTTAGATGCCTCGTAAGGGTCCCGCCCCCAAGCGTCCCGTCGTCGCCGACCCGGTCTACGGTGCGCCGATCGTCAGCCAGCTCGTCAACAAGATCCTGCTCGACGGCAAGAAGGGCCTCGCCGAGCGCATCGTCTACGGTGCACTCGAGGGCGTTTCCGCCAAGAACCAGCAGGACGCCGTCGTGACGCTGAAGAAGGCGCTCGACAACGTCCGTCCGACCCTCGAGGTCCGCAGCCGCCGCGTCGGTGGCTCGACCTACCAGGTCCCGGTCGAGGTCAAGCCGCACCGCGCGAACACCCTCGCGCTCCGTTGGCTCACCTCGTACGCCAAGGCCCGTCGCGAGAAGACGATGACCGAGCGTCTCATGAACGAGATCCTCGACGCGTCGAACGGTCTCGGTGCCGCGGTCAAGCGCCGCGAGGACACGCACAAGATGGCCGAGTCGAACAAGGCCTTCGCCCACTACCGCTGGTAGTCCCGGCTCTGCTGGCTGATCGGTCCGGGCGCCGACGGGCAAAACCCCCGGCGCCCGGCCGACCACCAATCTCCTACAACTCTTCCGGAGGAACCCTGTGGCACAGGACGTGCTCACCGACCTGAACAAGGTCCGCAACATCGGCATCATGGCGCACATCGATGCCGGCAAGACCACGACGACCGAGCGCATCCTGTTCTACACGGGCATCACGCACAAGATCGGTGAGGTCCACGACGGCGCTGCCACGATGGACTGGATGGCGCAGGAGCAGGAGCGCGGCATCACGATCACGTCGGCCGCGACGACCTGCTTCTGGGACAACAACCAGATCAACATCATCGACACCCCCGGTCACGTGGACTTCACGGTCGAGGTGGAGCGCTCGCTCCGCGTCCTCGACGGTGCGGTCGCCGTCTTCGACGGCAAGGAGGGCGTCGAGCCCCAGTCCGAGACCGTCTGGCGTCAGGCCGACAAGTACGACGTCCCGCGCATCTGCTTCGTCAACAAGATGGACAAGCTGGGCGCCGACTTCTACTACACCGTCGACACCATCGTGAACCGCCTCGGCGCGGAGCCCCTCGTGCTCCAGCTGCCGATCGGTTCCGAGAGCTCGTTCGAAGGTGTCGTCGACCTCGTCCAGATGCGTGCACTCACCTGGCGCGGCGACGCCAAGGGTGACGTCGCGATGGGCGCGAAGTACGAGATCGAAGAGATCCCGGCCGACCTGCAGGACCGTGCCGCCGAGTACCGCGAGAAGCTCATCGAGCGCGTGGCCGAGGCGGACGACGTCCTCA
Source organism: Curtobacterium sp. MCPF17_003 (assembly GCF_003224385.1). Classification (NCBI taxonomy): domain Bacteria; kingdom Bacillati; phylum Actinomycetota; class Actinomycetes; order Micrococcales; family Microbacteriaceae; genus Curtobacterium; species Curtobacterium sp. MCPF17_003. The sequence goes on from NZ_QKLC01000004.1 coordinate 145,836, forward strand.
TGGAGCGCTACCTCGAGGGCGACACCGACTTCTCGGTCGCCGAGATCAAGGCAGCCATCCGTGCCCTCACGGTGAGCAGCACGCTCTACCCGGTCCTCTGCGGTTCCGCGTTCAAGAACCGTGGTGTCCAGCCGATGCTCGACGCCGTCATCGACTACCTCCCGTCCCCGCTCGACGTGCCGCCGATGATCGGCCACGACGTCAAGGACGAGGAGAAGGAGATCATCCGCAAGCCCGACGCGTCCGAGCCGTTCTCGGCCCTCGCGTTCAAGGTCGCGGTGCACCCGTTCTTCGGTCGTCTGACCTACGTGCGCGTCTACTCCGGCTCGATCGAGTCCGGTGCCCAGGTCGTCAACTCGACCAAGGGCAAGAAGGAGCGCATCGGCAAGATCTTCCAGATGCACTCCAACAAGGAGAACCCGGTCGCCAACGTGACCGCTGGCCACATCTACGCGGTCATCGGCCTCAAGGACACCACCACCGGTGACACCCTGTGCGACCCGACCAACCAGGTCGTCCTCGAGTCGATGACGTTCCCGGAGCCGGTCATCGAGGTCGCCATCGAGCCGAACACGAAGGCTGACCAGGAGAAGCTCTCCACGGCCATCCAGAAGCTCGCCGAAGAGGACCCGACGTTCCGCGTCGAGCTCAACGCCGAGACCGGTCAGACGACGATCAAGGGCATGGGCGAGCTCCACCTCGACATCCTCGTCGACCGCATGAAGCGTGAGTTCCACGTCGAGGCGAGCGTCGGCAAGCCCCAGGTGGCCTACCGCGAGACGCTCACCAAGATCGTCGAGCGCTACGACTACACCCACAAGAAGCAGACCGGTGGTTCCGGCCAGTTCGCGAAGGTGCAGATCGCGCTCGAGCCGATGGAGGTCACGAGCGAGAAGGTCTACGAGTTCGTCAACGCGACCTCCGGTGGCCGTGTCCCGCGCGAGTACATCCCGTCGGTCGACGCCGGTATCCAGGACGCCATGCAGGTCGGCATCCTCGCGGGCTACCCGACGGTCGGCGTGAAGGCCATCCTCAAGGACGGCGCGGCGCACGACGTCGACTCGTCCGAGATGGCGTTCAAGATCGCCGGCTCGATCGCCTACAAGGAAGCGGCTCGCAAGGCCGGTCCGGCGATCCTCGAGCCGATCATGGCCGTCGAGGTCCGTACTCCTGAGGAGTACATGGGCGACGTCATCGGTGACCTGAACTCCCGTCGTGGCCAGATCGCCTCGATGGAGGACGCCTCGGGCGTCAAGGTGGTCCGCGCGAGCGTGCCGCTGTCCGAGATGTTCGGCTACGTCGGCGACCTGCGGTCGAAGACCTCTGGTCGTGCGGTCTACTCGATGACCTTCGAGACCTACAGCCAGGTCCCGGCCAAGGTCGCCGAGGAGATCATCGCGAAGAACGCGGGGGAGTAGCGCTCAGCGCTTCTCCACAGGCGGGGGCGCCCGGCGACGGGCCCCTCGCCACCAAGTAAAGTACAGACACACACCGCGCACCAACGGTTCCGAGCCCATCCAGGGCCGGCCGGGGGTGACGCTTCCGAGTCCTGAGGAGGACCCACAGTGGCCAAGGCCAAGTTCGAGCGCACCAAGCCGCACGTCAACATCGGAACCATCGGTCACGTCGACCACGGCAAGACCACGCTCACGGCGGCGATCACCAAGGTTCTGCACGACCAGTACCCGGACCTCAACGAGGCCCGCGACTTCGCGCAGATCGACAACGCTCCCGAGGAGCGCCAGCGCGGCATCACGATCAACATCTCGCACGTCGAGTACCAGACCGAGAAGCGTCACTACGCGCACGTCGACGCCCCCGGTCACGCCGACTACGTGAAGAACATGATCACGGGTGCGGCACAGATGGACGGCGCGATCCTCGTGGTCGCCGCCACCGACGGCCCGATGCCCCAGACGCGTGAGCACGTGCTGCTCGCCCGTCAGGTCGGCGTCCCCTACATCGTCGTCGCACTGAACAAGTCCGACATGGTGGACGACGAGGAGATCCTGGAGCTCGTCGAGCTCGAGGTCCGCGAGCTCCTCGGCTCGCAGCAGTTCGACGAGGACGCCCCCGTCGTGCAGGTCTCGGCGCTCAAGGCGCTCGAGGGCGACGAGAAGTGGGTCAAGTCGGTCCAGGACCTCATGGCCCAGGTCGACGAGCACGTGCCGGACCCGGTGCGCGCCACCGACCAGCCGTTCCTGATGCCGATCGAGGACGTCTTCACGATCACCGGTCGTGGCACGGTCGTCACCGGTCGCGTCGAGCGTGGCACGCTCAACCTGAACGAGGAGGTCGAGATCGTCGGCATCCGCGCGACGCAGAAGACCACCGTCACGGGCATCGAGATGTTCCGCAAGCTGCTCGACCAGGCGGTCGCCGGTGACAACACCGGTCTGCTCATCCGTGGCCTCAAGCGCGAGGACGTGGAGCGCGGCCAGGTCGTCGTGAAGCCGGGTTCGGTCACGCCGCACACCGAGTTCCAGGCGAACGCGTACATCCTGACCAAGGACGAGGGTGGGCGTCACAACCCGTTCTACGCGAACTACCGCCCGCAGTTCTACTTCCGCACCACGGACGTCACCGGCGTCATCACGCTGCCCGAGGGCACCGAGATGGTCATGCCCGGTGACACCGTCGCCATGACCGTCGAGCTGATCCAGCCGATCGCCATGGAAGAGGGCCTCCGTTTCGCCATCCGTGAGGGTGGTCGTACGGTCGGTGCCGGTACGGTCGAGAAGATCATCAAGTAACTCCGGTTCCTTGCGACAGCGGGGTCGGGCCTTCAGGGCCCGGCCCCGCTTCGTCGTCCCCGGCCGCTGACGGGCCGTACAGGGCGCCGGAGCGGAGGCCCGGGGCCGGGCCGGTGCCGCGCCTCCTGTCCGCCCCGTGACCCGTCACAGGCGTCACGGAGTTGGCTCGGCGTCGTGACACGCCTCCGCAGATCCGCGACCTCCGGTCGCGGCTACCACCGCGTCCGATCCGGGAGCGGCTTCTCGTACCGTGATCCCCAGGGCAACACGGTGACCGATCCGGACGAGCGCCGTCGGCTCGAGGAGTTCGTGATCCCGCCGGCGTGGGACGACGTCTGGATCTCGCCGTACCCCAACGGACACATCCTCGCCACCGGGACGGACGGCGCCGGTCGGCGGCAGTACATGTACCACCCGTCCTGGCGGGAGCGGATGGACCGCATCAAGTACGACCGCGCGCTGGCACTCGCCGAATCGCTGCCGGTGGCCCGCCGTGGCGTCACGCAGGACCTCCGTCGCCCCGAGCCGGACCGTCGCCGGGCACTGGCCGCAGCGTTCCGCATGCTCGACCAGGGGTCGCTCCGGGTGGGGTCCGAGCGGTACGCCACCGAGCACGGGAGCCGTGGTCTGTCGACGCTGCTCTGCGCGCACGCCCACGTCTCCGGCGACGACATCGAGCTCGACTTCCCCGGCAAGAGCGGGCAGGAGTGGTCGTCGTCGATCCACGACCACGACCTCGCGCGGGTCATCGCGGGCATGAAGCGGCGCGGACCGAACGCGCGGCTGCTGTCGTTCCGCGAGCGTCGCGGGGCGGAGTGGGAGCCGCTCTCCGCCGAGGACATCAACGCCTACGTCAAGGAACGTGCTGGCGACGAGTTCACCGCGAAGGACTTCCGGACCCTGCACGGCACGGTCGCGGCTGCGGTGGACCTGGCGAAGACCGGCCCGCAGTCGTCGCAGGCCAAGCGGAAGAAGGCCGTCTCGCACGCGGTCAAGGCCGCCAGCGAGGAGCTCGGCAACACCCCGACGGTGTGCCGACAGAGCTACATCGACCCCCGGTTGCTCGACGCGTACGACCACGGGGAGACCATCGATCCGAACCGCCTGGCGTCCGCCGAGGCCGAGGTCCGGGCGCTGCTCTACCGACAATGACCCGGGGGCCGTCCGGATGACGTAGCGTTGGTCGACGTGCCGGACCACCCCCACACGGCACGGAAGGACCCACAACAGTCGTGACCGACGAGTGCATCCACGGTTTCCCCACCGAGCTCTGCGACATCTGCGCACCCCGGCAGCGCGAAGCGTCGGAGACCCCAGCCACCCCGGCACCACGCCGGACCCGCATCACCACCAACCTGCGCGTCGACCCGCCAGCCTCCGGGCCCGGGACGTCGCTGCGGTCGCCGACGTCGCTCCGTTCGTCGTCCGCCGACCTGCCCGAGGCGCGTGAGTTCGCAGCGCTCCGCGCCCACCACGTCACCCACATCGACAACCTCGACGGCATCGTCGGCGCCGGTGCGATCCTGGCGTCCGACCAGGCGGAGCCCGTCGTCGACGTGAGCTCTGCCGACACCCGCGCCGCCCGCGCCGAGGCCGAGGCACCAGACGGCTCCTCGATCGCCGGCCACGTGCCGTTCACGCTGTCCCCCGACGCCACCCGCTGGGACGAACTCCGGACGGGCGCCGAGGGCGAGCGCTGGTCCGATGCCGCCCGTCGCACCCGGGCGATCGACTACGTCGTGCTCGTCGTGCCGGTCTCGGCGTTCGGGGCATCCGTGATCGTCGCCGACCAGGACGCCGACGCCGACGACGTCCGGTTCGCCGTCGGGCCCGACGCCGCCACGAACCTGATCCGTCGCACCGACTTCACGGACCCGGAGATGCACGGCCTCGAGCTGCTCGCCGGTCCGAGCGTGCCGTTCACGTCGGTCGCGGTCATCGGCGTGCCCAACGACAAGGCCCGGCAGACGGTCCGCGCCGTGCTCGCCGACCACGGTGGACACGCTCCGCGAGTGGCCGTCTTCCCGCCGTGGTTCGTGCCCCCGGTGACCGCTGAGTGACGGTCTCCTGACCCGTTTCGAGGCACCCTCCGGACCACGTCCGGAGGGTGCTCCGCGTTGCGGGGCCGAGCCGCGCCTCCAGGCCGTCCGATCCGCGTGGATCCGGGCAAGCGAGCCCGCGGGACACGCCCGGCGATTCGCGACACGCCCGGGTTGCACGTGGGCCGGGGCTATGCGAGACTTGTCCGGTTCCGAATTCCCCGTGGGTGCATGCCCACAGGATCACTGCTCTGGCAGTGCACAACCCCCTTGTTCAGCAGGGCTGGGTTGGGCCGCAGGCAGCAGAACACGACTCCCCGAGATGTGACGGACGCGGTGCACCACTGCTGCGCCCGGATCACGAGGCAGTCGATTGCCCACGCTGGACGGCCACGGTCGCCCGCGAGGTTGACAGGTGAACAGCGGTCATCCCCAGTGGATGCGGCCGGTTGGTTCAGGAAAACAGCACGGTCCGCAGGAATGCGGAACCGAGCGGCGTCAGGCGGCCAGAGGGTGCGCGGCGCAGAGAGGACAAGAGACACATGGCGGGACAGAAGATCCGCATCCGGCTCAAGTCGTATGACCACGAGGTCATCGACACGTCGGCCCGGAAGATCGTCGACACGGTGACCCGTGCCGGTGCAACCGTGGTCGGCCCGGTGCCGCTCCCCACCGAGAAGAACGTGATCGCAGTGATCCGTTCCCCTCACAAGTACAAGGACTCGCGCGAGCACTTCGAGAAGCGCACGCACAAGCGGGTCATCGACATCGTCGACCCGACGCCGAAGGCCGTGGACTCGCTCATGCGACTCGACCTGCCGGCAGACGTCAACATCGAGATCAAGCTGTAAGGGGGCTGACCAATGGCGAACTCAACCAAGACCGTCAAGGGCCTCCTCGGCAAGAAGCTCGGCATGACGCAGGTGTGGGACGAGAACAACAAGTTCATCCCCGTCACCGTGATCGAGGTCGGCCCGAACGTGGTCACCCAGATCCGCAACGCTGAGCGCGACGGCTACGAGGCGATCCAGATCGCCGCCGGCGCCATCGACCCGCGCAAGGTCAACAAGCCGGCCGCTGGCCACTTCGAGGCCGCTGGCGTGACCCCGCGTCGCACCCTCACCGAGATCCGTACCAACGACTCCGCTGAGTACACGCTCGGCCAGGAGCTCACCGTGGACGGCACGTTCACGGCGGGCCAGAAGGTCGACGTCGTCGGTACCTCCAAGGGCAAGGGCTTCGCCGGTGTCATGAAGCGCCACGGCTTCCACGGCGTCGGTGCCTCGCACGGTGCGCACCGCAACCACCGCAAGCCCGGCTCGATCGGTGCTTCCTCGACCCCGTCGCGCGTCTTCAAGGGCATGCGCATGGCCGGTCGTATGGGTGGCGACCGCGTGACCGTCCTCAACCTCACGGTGCACGCCGTCGACGCCGAGAAGGGTCTGCTGCTCGTCAAGGGCGCCGTCCCCGGTGCTCGTGGCCGCTCCGTCTTCGTCCGCACCGCCGTGAAGGGTAAGTGATCATGGCCACCACGACCGCAACCACGATCGACGTCCTCGACGCATCGGGTGCCAAGTCCGGCACCGTCGAGCTCCCCGCAGCTCTCTTCGACGTCGAGACCAACGTCCCGCTGATCCACCAGGTCGTCACCGCGCAGCTCGCAGCCGCGCGTCAGGGCACCCACAAGACCAAGAACCGCGGCGAAGTCCGCGGTGCCGGTCGCAAGCCGTTCAAGCAGAAGGGCACCGGCCGCGCCCGTCAGGGTTCCGTCCGTGCTCCGGAGCACACCGGCGGTGGCGTCGTCCACGGACCGACCCCGCGCGACTACTCGCAGCGCACCCCGAAGAAGATGATCGCCGCTGCTCTGCTCGGCTCGCTCTCGGACCGTGCACGCGGTGGCCGCATCTCCGCTGTGGAGGGCTTCGTCGCGGCTGAACTGCCGTCGACCAAGACCGCCCGCACGCTCCTCGAGAAGGTCGCGCCCGTCAAGAACGTGCTCGTCGTGCTCGAGACGGACGACGAGCTGACGCTCAAGTCGATCCGCAACCTGTCGAACGTCCACGCGCTCTCGTACGGCCAGCTCAACGCCTACGACGTGCTGCGTTCGGACGCCGTCGTCTTCAGCAAGAGCGCCCTCGACGCCTTCATCGCGTCGAAGACCGCGAAGGAGATCACCGCATGAGCGGCTTCAACAAGGACCCGCGCGACGTCATCATCTCGCCGGTCGTCTCGGAGAAGAGCTACGCGCTCATCGACCAGGGCAAGTACACGTTCATCGTGGACCCCCGCTCGAACAAGACCGAGATCAAGCTCGCCATCGAGAAGATCTTCGACGTCAAGGTCGCGAGCATCAACACGCTGAACCGCCCGGGCAAGACCCGTCGCACCAAGTTCGGTCTCGGCAAGCGCAAGGACACCAAGCGCGCCATCGTGACGCTCAAGTCCGGTTCGATCGACATCTTCACGGCTGTCGGCTGAGGACCAGAGGGATAAATCATGGCTATTCGTAACTACAAGCCGACGACCCCCGGTCGTCGCGGCTCGTCGGTCGCAGACTTCGCTGAGATCACCCGTTCGACTCCGGAGAAGTCCCTGCTTCGTCCGCTGCCGAAGACCGGTGGTCGCAACAGCTCCGGCCGCATCACCACGCGTCACATCGGTGGTGGCCACAAGCGCCAGTACCGCGTGATCGACTTCCGTCGCTCCGACAAGGACGGCGTCGACGCCAAGGTCGCTCACATCGAGTACGACCCCAACCGCACTGCGCGCATCGCGCTCCTGCACTACGTGGACGGCACGAAGCGGTACATCATCGCGCCGAACAAGCTCAAGCAGGGCGACGTCATCGAGCAGGGTCCCGGCGCCGACATCAAGCCCGGCAACAACCTGCCGCTGCGCAACATCCCCGTGGGTACGGTCGTGCACGCCATCGAGCTCCGCCCCGGTGGCGGCGCCAAGATGGCTCGCTCCGCCGGCGCCTCGGTGCGTCTCGTCGCCAAGGACGGCCCCTACGCGCAGCTCCGTCTGCCGTCGGGCGAGGTCCGCAACGTCGACGCACGCTGCCGCGCCACGATCGGCGAGGTCGGCAACGCCGAGCAGTCGAACATCAACTGGGGCAAGGCCGGCCGCATGCGCTGGAAGGGCGTCCGCCCGACCGTCCGTGGTGTCGCCATGAACCCGGTCGACCACCCGCACGGTGGTGGTGAGGGCAAGACCTCCGGTGGTCGTCACCCGGTCAGCCCCTGGGGTCAGTCCGAGGGCCGTACGCGCAAGCCGAACAAGCCGAGCGACAAGCTCATCGTCCGTCGCCGTAACGCCGGCAAGAAGCGCAAGTAGGAGTTCAGAAGATGCCACGCAGTCTGAAGAAGGGCCCCTTCGTCGACGAGCACCTGCTCCGCAAGGTCGTCACGCAGAACGAGGCCAACACCAAGAACGTGATCCGCACGTGGTCGCGTCGGTCGATGATCGTCCCGAACATGCTCGGGCACACCATCGCCGTCCACGACGGCCGCAAGCACATCCCGGTGTTCGTCACCGAGTCGATGGTCGGTCACAAGCTCGGCGAGTTCGCGCCGACCCGCACCTTCCGTGGTCACGTGAAGGACGACAAGAAGGGCCGTCGCCGCTGAGGCGGCGACGCAGAGGAGGAACGAAATGGTGGAGTCGATCGCACGCGTGCGACACATCCGCGTCACGCCTCAGAAGGCCCGTCGCGTCATCGAGCTGATCCGCGGCAAGCAGGCCCACGAGGCCCTCGCCATCCTGAAGTTCGCCCCCCAGGGCGCTTCGGAGCCCGTGTACAAGCTGGTCGCCTCGGCGATCGCGAACGCACGGGTCAAGGCGGACTCGACGAACAGCTTCCTCGACGAGCGCGACCTCTACGTGAGCCGCGTCTTCGTCGACGAGGGCACGACCCTGAAGCGGTTCCAGCCGCGCGCCCAGGGCCGCGCCTTCCGCATCAACAAGCGCACCAGCCACATCACGGTCGTCCTCGCGACGCCCGACGAGGCCGAGGTTGCCGCGACGAGCAAGAAGGCGAGCAAGTAATGGGCCAGAAGGTCAACCCGTACGGCTTCCGTCTCGGGATCACGACGGACCACGTCTCGCACTGGTTCACCGACAGCAAGAAGGCCGGTCAGCGCTACGCCGACTACGTGGCCGAGGACATCAAGGTGCGCGAGTACCTGAAGAAGACCCTCGACCGCGCCGGTGTCGCACGCATCGAGCTCGAGCGCACCCGTGACCGTGTCCGCGTGGACATCCACACGGCTCGTCCGGGCATCGTCATCGGCCGCCGCGGCGCCGAGGCGGAGCGCGTTCGCGGTGAGCTCGAGAAGCTCACCAAGAAGCAGATCCAGCTGAACATCCTCGAGGTCAAGAACCCCGAGACCGAGGCCCAGCTCGTCGCGCAGGGCATCGCCGAGCAGCTCTCCGCTCGTGTCGCGTTCCGTCGCGCCATGCGCAAGGGCCTGCAGGGTGCACAGCGCGCCGGCGCCAAGGGTGTCCGCATCCAGGTGTCGGGCCGTCTCGGCGGCGCCGAGATGTCGCGTTCGGAGTTCTACCGCGAAGGCCGTGTGCCGCTGCACACCCTCCGCGCGAACATCGACTACGGCTTCTACGAGGCCCGGACCACGTTCGGCCGCATCGGCGTGAAGGTCTGGATCTACAAGGGCGACATCACGAACAAGGAGCTCGCTCGCGAGCAGGCGAACCAGCGTTCGTCGCGCCCCGAGCGTCGTGGCGGCCCGCGCGGTGAGCGTGGCGACCGTGGCGGCGACCGTCGTGGCGGCGACCGCGGTGACCGTCGCCCGCAGCAGGCCCCGCAGGACGCGCCGGCCGGCGCAGGAGTTGAGGCGTAACCATGCTTATTCCCCGTCGAGTCAAGCACCGCAAGCAGCACCACCCGAAGCGTTCGGGTCAGGCCACCGGTGGTACCAAGGTCAGCTTCGGCGACTACGGCATCCAGGCCCTCACCCCGGCGTACGTGACCAACCGTCAGATCGAGTCCGCTCGTATCGCCATGACGCGTCACATCAAGCGTGGTGGCAAGGTCTGGATCAACATCTACCCGGACCGTCCGCTGACCAAGAAGCCCGCCGAGACCCGCATGGGTTCCGGTAAGGGTTCGCCCGAGTGGTGGGTCGCGAACGTGAAGCCGGGCCGGGTGCTCTTCGAGCTCTCCGGCGTCAGCGAGGAGATCGCCCGTGAGGCGTTGACTCGTGCAATCCACAAGCTGCCCCTCAAGGCACGCATCATCAAGCGCGAGGAGGGCGACGCATAATGGCGATCGGTTCCAAGGAGCTCCGTCCGACGGAGCTCGACACGTTCGAGAACGAGCGTCTCGCTGACGAGCTGAAGAAGGCCAAGGAGGAACTCTTCAACCTCCGCTTCCAGTCGGCCACCGGCCAGCTGGAGAGCCACGGTCGTCTCCGTGCCGTCAAGCGCGACATCGCCCGCATCTACACCGTCCTCCGCGAGCGCGAGCTCGGCATCCGTGCCACTCCCGCGCCCGTCGAGACCGCCCCCAAGGCCAAGAAGACGACGAAGAAGGCTGACAAGCCGGCCGAGTCGACCGAGGCCGAGACCGCCGAGGAGAAGTAATGGCGAACGAAGAGAAGAACTCCGCCGCCCTCACTCGCGGCTACCGCAAGACGCGTCGCGGCTACGTGACGAGCGACAAGATGGACAAGACCATCGTGGTCGAGGTCGAGGACCGCGTGAAGCACGCGCTCTACGGCAAGATCATCCGTCGCACGTCCAAGGTGAAGGCCCACGACGAGCTCGGCACCGCTGGTGTCGGCGACCTCGTCGTGATCAGCGAGACCCGTCCCCTCAGCGCGTCCAAGCGCTGGCGCCTGGTCGAGATCCTCGAGAAGGCCAAGTAGGCCTCGGCCTGCTTCGGAATAGGAGACAGCAGTGATTCAGCAGGAATCCCGCCTGAAGGTCGCCGACAACACGGGTGCCAAGGAGATCTTGACCATCCGCGTGCTCGGTGGCTCGGGTCGTCGCTACGCCGGCCTCGGTGACGTCATCGTCGCCACGGTGAAGGACGCCATCCCCGGCGGCAACGTGAAGAAGGGTGACGTCGTCAAGGCGGTCATCGTTCGCACCAAGAAGGAGACCCGTCGTCAGGACGGCTCCTACATCAAGTTCGACGAGAACGCGGCAGTGATCCTCAAGGCCGACGGCGACCCGCGCGGTACGCGCATCTTCGGTCCGGTCGGTCGCGAGCTCCGTGACAAGAAGTTCATGAAGATCATCTCGCTCGCGCCGGAGGTGCTGTAAGCCATGGCGAACATCAAGAAGGGTGACCTCGTCCAGGTCATCACGGGCGCGACGCAGGAGCGTGGCGGCGACCGTGGCAAGCAGGGCAAGGTCATCGAGGTCCTCAAGGACAAGAACCGCGTCGTCGTCGAGGGCGTGAACTTCGTCACGAAGCACGTCCGCGTCGGTCAGACGCAGCGTGGTTCGAAGACCGGTGGCATCGAGCAGCACGAAGCCTCGATCCACGTCTCGAACGTCGCACTCGTCGACCCGAAGACGAAGAAGCCGACGCGTGTCGGCTTCCGCACCGAAGAGGTGGAGAAGGACGGCGTCAAGAAGACCGTCCGTGTCCGCTACGCGAAGAAGTCTGGTGAGAAGCTCTGATGACTGACACGACTGCTGCGCCCGCTGGCAAGATCCAGCCGCGCCTCAAGCAGAAGTACCTGGCCGAGATCAAGTCGGCCCTCACCGAGCAGTTCGGTTACGCGAACGTCAACCAGGTCCCCGGCCTGGTCAAGGTCGTCGTGAACACCGGTGTCGGTGAGGCCGCTCGTGACTCCAAGATCATCGAGGGGGCCATCAAGGACCTCACGGCGATCACGGGTCAGAAGCCCCAGGTCAACATCGCCCGCAAGTCCATCGCACAGTTCAAGCTGCGCGAGGGTCAGGCCATCGGCGCGCACGTCACCCTCCGCGGTGACCGCGCGTGGGAGTTCCTCGACCGCCTGGTCACGCTCGCACTGCCCCGCATCCGCGACTTCCGCGGTCTCAGCGACAAGCAGTTCGACGGCAACGGCAACTACACGTTCGGTCTCACGGAGCAGTCCGTGTTCCACGAGATCGACCAGGACCGCATCGACCGTGTCCGCGGCTTCGACATCACTGTCGTGACCACCGCGAAGACGGACGACGAGGGACGCGCGCTGCTCCGCCAGCTCGGCTTCCCGTTCCGCTCCAACGAGCAGACGGTCTAAACTACTTCGGGCGGTGCGGGCCGGAGGATTCACGTCCTCCGGCCCGCACGCACGAACACACCGATCTCGGGGAACCGCCCCGGGATCACTCGATCGCTCAGGTCGGCATTCGTGGAACGGGTGTCGAAACCAGGCGAGAAATGGACGAACATCATGACGATGACCGATCCGGTCGCAGACATGCTGACCAGATTGCGGAACGCGAACTCCGCGCACCACGACGCAGTCGCGCTCCCGAGCTCCAAGCTCAAGAAGAACATCGCCGACATCCTCAAGCGTGAGGGCTACATCAGCGAGTGGAAGGTGGAGGATGCCCGAGTCGGGCAGACCCTCACCATCGACCTGAAGTACGGCCCCGAGCGCGAGCGTTCGATCGCCGGCATCAAGCGCGTCTCGAAGCCGGGCCTCCGGGTCTACGCGAAGTCGACGGAGATCCCCCAGGTCCTCGGTGGCCTCGGCGTGGCGATCCTCTCGACCTCCTCCGGCCTCCTGACCGACCGCGAAGCCGAGCAGAAGGGCGTGGGTGGGGAAGTCCTCGCCTACGTGTGGTGATCGACAATGTCACGAATCGGACGTCTCCCCATCGACATCCCCGCCGGCGTCACCGTCTCCGTTGACGGTCAGAACGTGGCGGTCAAGGGCCCGAAGGGCGAGCTCGCGCTCGTCATCGCCGAGCCCATCCAGGCCAAGGTCGAGGAGAACCAGGTCCTCGTCACCCGTCCGGACGACGAGCGCGAGTCGCGTTCGCTCCACGGACTGACCCGGACCCTCATCGCCAACAACATCATCGGCGTGACCCAGGGCTACACCAAGGGCCTCGAGGTCGTCGGCACCGGTTACCGTGTCGCGGCCAAGGGCTCGAACCTCGAGTTCGCGCTCGGGTACTCCCACTCGATCACGGTCGAGCCGCCGGCGGGCATCAGCTTCGCGGTGGAGGGCAACAACAAGGTCACCGTGGCCGGTATCGACAAGCAGGCTGTCGGCGAGGTCGCCGCGAACATCCGGAAGCTCCGGAAGCCCGAGCCCTACAAGGGCAAGGGTGTCCGTTACGCCGGCGAGAACGTGCGCCGCAAGGCCGGAAAGTCAGGTAAGTGATCATGGGACTCCTCAAGACACGAGGCAAGAGCAAGGCGGCCGCCAAGGCGCGTCGTCACAACCGTCTCCGCAAGAAGATCACTGGCACCGAGGCTCGTCCCCGTCTCGCCGTCACCCGCTCGTCGCGTCACGTGTTCGTGCAGGTCATCGACGACTCGAAGGGTCACACCCTCGCCAGCGCCTCGACGATGGAGGCAGACCTCCGCTCGTTCGACGGCGACAAGACCGCCAAGGCCCGTCGCGTCGGTGAGCTCCTCGCCGAGCGCGCGAAGTCGGCTGGCGTCGAGGCCGTGGTCTTCGACCGCGGTGGCAGCAAGTACGCCGGTCGCGTCGCCGCGATCGCCGATGGTGCCCGTGAAGGAGGGCTGAACCTGTGAGCGACAACGCGAACACCAACGAAGACGCCAAGACCGAGGCCGTCGAGGCCACGGAGACCACCGAGGCGAGCACGGAGGCCACGGCCACCGAGGCAACCGCCGAGGCGACCACCGAGGGCGCCAAGACCGGCAAGGAGGCGGAGGCACCTGCCGTCGCCGAGCGTCCGGTCGAGACCGCCGCGGGCTCCGCGTCCAACAACCGCGACTCCGCCGACAACCGTGGCCGTCGTGGTGGCGGTCGTGACCGTCAGCAGGGCCGCGACCGCAACAACCGCGGTGGCGACAGCCAGTTCCTCGAGCGCGTGGTGACCATCAACCGCGTCTCGAAGGTCGTCAAGGGTGGTCGTCGCTTCAGCTTCACGGCGCTCGTCGTCGTCGGTGACGGCAACGGCCTCGTGGGCGTCGGCTACGGCAAGGCCAAGGAGGTCCCCACGGCGATCTCCAAGGGTGTCGAAGAGGCGAAGAAGAACTTCTTCCGCGTCCCCCGCGTCGGTAACACGATCCCGCACCCGGTGCAGGGTGAAGCCGCCGCTGGCGTCGTCCTCCTGCGTCCGGCCGGCCCCGGTACCGGTGTCATCGCCGGTGGTCCGGTCCGCGCCGTGCTCGAGTGCGCCGGCATCCACGACGTCCTGAGCAAGTCGCTCGGCTCGTCGAACACCATCAACATCGTGCACGCGACCGTCGAGGCCCTGAAGCAGCTCGAGGAGCCCCGCGCCGTCGCGAGCCGTCGTGGCCTCGACGTCGAGCGGGTCGTCCCGGCCCGTCTGCTCCAGGCCGAGGCCGCAGCCCTGCGTGCCGCGACCGAGAAGGCAGGTGCGTGATGGCGATGCTGAAGATCACGCAGATCAAGTCCGTTATCAGCGAGAAGCAGTACCAGCGCGACACCCTGCGCAGCCTGGGCCTCAAGCGCATCGGCCGTTCGGTCGAGCGTGAGGACAACTCCCAGAACCGCGGGTACATCGCGACGGTGGCGCACCTCGTGAAGGTCGAGGAGGTCGACGCATGAGCGACGAGAAGAACGAGCGCGTGCAGGTGCTGAAGCTGCACCACCTCCGTCCCGCAGAGGGCGCCAAGAAGGACCGCACCCGTGTGGGTCGCGGTGAGGGCTCGAAGGGCAAGACCGCTGGGCGTGGTACCAAGGGCACGAAGGCCCGTTACCAGGTCCGGGTCGGCTTCGAGGGTGGGCAGATGCCGCTGCACATGCGCACCCCGAAGCTCCGCGGGTTCAAGAACCCGTTCCGGGTCGAGTACCAGGTCGTGAACCTGGACAAGATCTCGGAGCTCTACCCCGACGGTGGCGACGTCACCGTTGCGGGCCTGGTCGCCAAGGGCGCCGTCCGCAAGAACGAGAAGGTCAAGGTTCTCGGTCAGGGTGACATCACCGTGAAGATCACGGTCGCGGTCGACAAGGTCTCGGCGTCCGCCGCCGAGAAGATCGTGGCTGCTGGCGGCACCGTCTCCCAGTAACCCCCGTCGGCGGCCCGTGCGTTTGCGCACGGGCCGCCGTTACGGTTTCCTTGACAGTGGCCGGCATCCGCCAGCCGGGTCGGCCCTGCCGACCGAAACCGGTCCGGCCGCGATCGACGGCCCCGGTCCCACAAGTTCGGAGTCATCGTGTTCAGAGCGGTCGCGCGCATCATGCGCACCCCTGATCTTCGCAAGAAGATCGGCTTCACCCTCGCGATCATCGCGCTGTTCCGTCTCGGGTCGTACATCCCGGCACCGTTCGTCGACTACGCCGCCGTGCAGAGCTGTCTCGCCAGCGCGTCGTCCTCCGGCGGGCTCTACGACCTCATCAACCTCTTCTCCGGCGGCGCGCTGCTGAAGCTCTCGGTCTTCGCGCTCGGCATCATGCCGTACATCACGTCGTCGATCATCGTGCAGCTCCTGCGTGTGGTCATCCCGCACTTCGACACCCTCTACAAGGAGGGCCAGTCGGGCCAGGCGAAGCTGACGCAGTACACGCGCTACCTCACGATCGCGCTCGGTGTCCTGCAGTCCACGACGCTGATCACGGTCGCTCGCTCCGGCGCCCTGTTCGGCACGAACGCCTCCGCGTCCTGCACCTCGATCATCTCGAACGACAGCTGGTACGCCATCATGCTGATGGTCGTCACGCTGACCGCCGGCACCGGCCTCATCATGTGGATGGGCGAGCTCGTCACCGAGCGCGGCATCGGCAACGGCATGTCGCTCCTGATCTTCACGTCGATCGCGGCGCAGTTCCCGTCGGCGCTCTGGGCGATCGAGCAGTCGCAGTCGTTCGAGCTCTTCCTGTTCGTGATCCTGGTCGGACTCGTGATCATGATGGCCGTCGTGTTCGTCGAGCAGTCACAGCGGCGGATCCCCGTGCAGTACGCCAAGCGCATGGTCGGGCGGCGGACGTACGGCGGCAACAACACCTACATCCCGATCAAGGTGAACATGGCCGGCGTCGTGCCCGTCATCTTCGCCTCGTCGCTGCTGTACCTGCCGGCCCTGATCGCGCAGTTCAACCAGCCCTCGGACGGCTCCGAGCCGGCAGCCTGGGTGACCTGGATCCAGAACAACCTGACCTCGGGTGACAACTGGTTCTACATGGTCCTGTACTTCCTGCTCATCGTCGGGTTCACGTACTTCTACGTGGCGATCACCTTCAACCCCGAAGAGGTCGCCGACAACATGAAGAAGTACGGCGGGTTCATCCCCGGCATCCGTGCCGGTCGTCCGACCGCCGAGTACCTCGACTACGTCCTCACCCGGGTGACGCTGCCCGGCTCGCTCTACCTCGGTCTCATCGCGCTCATCCCGCTGGCAGCACTGGCGCTGTTCGGCGCGAACCAGAACTTCCCGTTCGGTGGCGCGAGCATCCTCATCATCGTGGGTGTCGGTCTCGAGACCGTGAAGCAGATCGACTCGCAGCTGCAGCAGCGTCACTACGAAGGGCTTCTCCGTTGAGCGCACGTCTCATCATCGTCGGACCTCCCGGAGCCGGGAAGGGCACCCAGGCCGGCCGCATCGCGGACTCCTTCGGGATCCCCGCGATCTCGACCGGGGACATCTTCCGCAAGAACGTGGCAGAGGGCACGCCCCTCGGCGTGCAGGCGAAGGCGATCATGGACGCCGGCGACTACGTGCCGGACTCCCTGACGAACGAGCTCGTGAAGTCCCGCCTGCGGGAGCCCGACGCCGAGCACGGGTTCCTGCTGGACGGGTACCCGCGCACGGTCGGTCAGGTCGAGTACCTCGACGCGCTGCTCGCCGAGCAGTGCACCGCGATCGACGCCGTCGTGCAGCTCGTCGCCGACCAGGACGAGCTCGTCGGGCGCCTGCTCAAGCGTGCCGAGGACCAGGGTCGCAGCGACGACAACGAGGAGACGATCCGTCGTCGTCAGCAGGTGTACGCCGAGCAGACGGCGCCCATCGTGGCGGCGTACGGCGAGCGTGGCCTGGTGGTCGACGTCGACGGCCTCGGAGCGATCGACGAGGTCGGCGACCGCATCCAGACGGCACTGGCGGGCCGCGGGCTCTCCGCGACCGTCTGACCAGCGTGGTGCGGTTCAAGAAGCCCTCGATCTACAAGACCCCGGACGAGCTCCGGGCGATGGTCCGGCCGGGCCTGCTGACCGCCGAGGCGCTCGACGCCGTCCGGGCAGCGATCCGCCCGGGCATCACGACCGGCGAACTCGACGCGATCGCCGAGCGCACCATCCGTGACGGCGGTGGGATCCCGAACTTCCAGCTCGTGCCCGGCTACCGCCACACGCTGTGCGTGTCGGTGAACGACGAGATCGTGCACGGGATCCCCGGAGAGCGCGTGCTCGCGCCCGGCGACATCGTGTCGGTGGACGCCGGCGCCGAGGTCGACGGCTGGAACGGTGACAGCGCGTTCACGACCGTCGTGCCCGGTGGCGACGCCACGGTCACCGCGGCCCGGCAGACGCTCTGCGACACGACCGAGCGGTCGCTCTGGCACGGCATCGCCGCGCTCGCCCACGCGAAGAACCTGCACGAGGTCGGCTCCGCTGTGGAAGACGCGATCGACGAGACCGGCGCGTGGGGCATCGTCGAGGACTACACCGGTCACGGCATCGGCCGGTCGATGCACGAGGACCCGCCGGTCTTCAACTACCGCGTCCGTGGCGCCGGCCCTGCCGTCAAGCCGGGGCTGGTGGTCGCCATCGAGCCCATGGTCACGGCCGGCACGATCGACAGCTCGACGGACGACGACGACTGGACGGTCCGGACGCTCGACGGCTCCGACGCCGCGCACTGGGAGCACAGTGTCGCGGTGCACGCGGCTGGGATCTGGGTGCTCACGGCCGCCGACGGCGGCGCTCGGGGCCTGGCCCCGCTGGGTGTGACGCCCGTCCCGATCCCGTAGGACGGGCCTCCGGTCCGGATCCCGTGCCCACGCTCGGCGGATCTGCACGATGCGACGGCCGGGAGGCCCGGCTGGCGTCCGCCGTGTCGCCCACGTCGGGTGGACCCATCCGATCAGTGCCCGACGGACGCCGTGGCGTCGTGTCAGTTGCCGACGGAGCAGGTCTCCTCGGAGGCGCTCTGCCCGGTGATCGACGAGGGCAGCGGCGTCGCCGACGCGGTCGGCGTCCGAGTGGCGGTGGCGCTCGGCGCCGCCGATGGCACGTCGGCGGACGACGAAGTCCCTGACGAACCCGAGGTGCCGGACGGACCCGAGGTCCCGGACGACCCGGTGCTGCTCGACGTCCCGCCGCTGGACGGCGACTCCTCGGACGCGCGACCGGTGCTCGAGTCGCTCAGCGAGGACCGGACGTCGTTCTGCAGCGCCACGTTCAGGGTGTGGGCCGTCTCCTGGTCGACGATCACCCGGGCATCGTCGGCGGGGTCGTCGGCCACCGGGTACTGCACGAAGAGCATGTTGGCCGTGCTCATCCCGCGCAGCGCCGAGGCGAGCTTGACCAGGGTGCCGGTCTGGGCCAGGCCGTCGGACAGCGTCATGTTGGACAGGGCGGCGCCGGCCAGCTTGTAGAGCGTGATCGGGTTCGAGAGCGTGCCGTCCGAGGTGACCTTGCGGAGGAGCGCCGACAGGAACACCTGCTGCGAGCTGATGCGGGCGAGGTCGCTGCCGTCGCCGACCCCGTGGCGGGTGCGCAGGAAGGCGAGTGCGTCCGAGCCCTCGAGGGAGTGCGAGCCCGTCGTGAGGTGCAGGCCGGTGAAGGTGTCGTCGATCGGCTCGGCAACGCACACGTCCACGCCGCCGAGGGCGTTCGACATCTCGATCACGCCGTCGAAGGTGATGAGCCCGGCGTAGGGGATGCTCAGGCCGGTCAGGTTCTCGACCGTGTCCACGACGCAGGAGACACCGCCGTTGCCGAGCGCGGTGTTGAACATCGCCGAGGTGGACGCGGGGTAGGTCGTGCCGGTCGCGGGGTTGGTGCAGGCCGGGATCGGGACCATCAGGTCACGGGGGAAGCTGACCGCGGTGAGCTGCTGGTGGTCCGCCGAGATGTGGATGAGCATCGTGACGTCGTTGCGGGCGCCCTCGACGTCCTCGTCGGAGTCGAACTGGCCGACCCGCGTGTCGCTGCCGATGAGCAGGATGTTCGCTCCGCCCTTGATCGCCGAGATGTCCGCGGTCTTGGCGGTGTTCTGGTCGTCGGTGCTGAGTGCGACCGTCTGCGGCGCGGCGGCGAGCTGCGCGCCTGCGATCGCGGCGACGCTCGTGCCGCTGACGAGCAGGACGGCGACGGCGGCCGCGACGACGGTGACGAGCGTGCCCCAACCCCGACGACGGGCCTGCTTGCCGTGGCTGGCGAAGGGGCGTCGGGTGGCGTCGGGCACGTGTTCTCCGTTCGGTGGTCCGGCGCGAGCTGCTGGTGCGGCGGACGTGGCTGCGGAGCAAAACTACGGTTCGCGCGCAAGTGCGCGCCCGGAGCGCGCCGTCAAACCACTGTGGAACGCTCAGGCACGGCTCCGGAAGCCCCAGACGTGGGGTGTTCCGCGTCCCCACTTGGCAATTGCGGGTTTACCACATAAGATCGATCTTTGGTGTGTCATGCCCTCTCGGGTGTGGCGACCGACCCGCAGACCGGTTCGGGGATCACACCAGTTCCACAACCAAGCGACAGTGAGGCTATGGCCAAGAAAGACGGCGTCATCGAGATCGAAGGCTCGGTGCTCGAAGCTCTGCCCAACGCGATGTTCCGCGTTGAGCTGACGAACGGACACAAGGTCCTCGCGCACATCTCCGGGAAGATGCGCCAGCACTACATCCGCATCCTCCCCGAGGACCGCGTGATCGTGGAGCTGAGCCCGTACGACCTGACCCGCGGCCGGATCGTCTACCGCTACAAGTGATCCGCGAGCTGGAAAGGAACGGCACGGCAATCCTGCCGAGCACGAAGCCAGCGAGCACGAGGAAAGAACCATGAAGGTCAACCCCAGCGTCAAGCCCATCTGCGAACACTGCCGCGTGATTCGCCGCAAGGGCCGCGTCATGGTGATCTGCAAGAGCAACCCGCGTCACAAGCAGCGCCAGGGCTAGTCCCGGGCGCGTGACCGGCGCCGACGGTGTCCATCGGACACCAGGCTGCTCGAGCACGACCCACAACTGAAGATCGACAACGCAGTACCAGAACCCGGTCGCACGACGGCCGGGGGACACCTCGGGGCGGAGGCCCGAGCACCGGTACTGCGCCACACCTCCATCGACAACAGGAGCAGCCATCACATGGCACGTCTAGCAGGCGTCGACATCCCGCGCGAGAAGCGCGTGGAGATCGCACTCACGTACATCTACGGCGTCGGCCGTACCCGCGCCGTCCAGGCACTGACGGAGACCGGTATCTCCGGTGACATCCGCGTCAAGGACCTGACCGACGACCAGCTCGTCGCCCTCCGTGACTTCATCGAGGGCAACTTCAAGGTCGAGGGTGACCTCCGCCGTGAGGTCGCCGCCGACATCCGCCGCAAGGTCGAGATCGGCAGCTACGAGGGTCTCCGCCACCGTCGTGGTCTCCCGGTGCGCGGTCAGCGCACCAAGACCAACGCTCGTACCCGCAAGGGACCGAAGCGCACCGTGGCAGGCAAGAAGAAGGCTCGATAGGAGACCCCGATGGCTACCCCCAAGACTGCCGCGCGCAAGCCGCGCCGCAAGGAGAAGAAGAACGTCGCTGTGGGCCAGGCCCACATCAAGAGCACGTTCAACAACACGATCGTCAGCATCACCGACCCGTCGGGTGCCGTCCTCAGCTGGGCGTCCTCGGGTGCCGTGGGCTTCAAGGGTTCGCGCAAGTCGACGCCGTTCGCGGCGCAGCTCGCCGCCGAGTCCGCTGCGCGTCAGGCGCAGGAGCACGGCGTCAAGAAGGTCGACGTCTTCGTGAAGGGCCCGGGTTCGGGTCGCGAGACCGCGATCCGCTCGCTCCAGGCCGCTGGCCTCGAGGTCGGCTCGATCAACGACGTCACGCCGCAGGCGCACAACGGGTGCCGCCCGCCCAAGCGCCGTCGCGTCTGACGCGAGGAGCAACCGGCCGCGCCCTGCTCGTCCCCTGACCGGATCCGTTCCGGCGAGCGCGGGCAGGGCCCGCGGCCATTCCTGGTCGTTCGATCGCGCACGTGTGTGCGCGTGATCACAACTCAACAGACCCGTCGGGGCCCATGCGGCCCCGTCGTACCGCCAAGTGTCATATAGCGGACACTTCGCCGAAAGGAATCCCACAGTGCTCATTGCACAGCGCCCCACCCTGACCGAGGAGCCGATCTCCGAGCACCGCTCGCGCTTCGTCATCGAGCCGCTCGAGCCGGGCTTCGGTTACACCCTCGGCAACTCGCTGCGCCGCACGCTCCTCTCCTCGATCCCCGGCGCGGCTGTCACCAGCATCCGCATCGACGGCGTCCTCCACGAGTTCAGCACCGTTCCCGGTGTCAAGGAAGACGTCACCGAGATCATCCTCAACATCAAGAGCCTGGTCGTCTCCAGCGAGCACGACGAGCCCATCACGGCGTACCTGCGCAAGCAGGGTGCCGGTCAGGTCACCGCAGCGGACATCTCCGCTCCGGCCGGCGTCGAGATCCACAACCCGGAACTCGTCATCGCGACCCTGAACGACACCGCGCGCTTCGAGCTCGAGCTCACGATCGAGCGTGGCCGTGGCTACGTCTCGGCGACGCAGAACCGTTCCGAGTTCAGCGAAGCCGGTCAGATCCCGATCGACTCGATCTACTCGCCGGTCCTCAAGGTCACCTACCGCGTCGAGGCGACGCGTGCCGGTGAGCGCACGGACTTCGACCGCCTGGTCGTCGACGTCGAGGCGAAGCCGGCCATCACGCCGCGCGACGCCATCGCGTCGGCCGGCCGCACGCTGGTCGAGCTGTTCGGGCTCGCTCGCGAGCTCAACACGGCGGCCGAGGGCATCGAGATCGGCCCCGCGCCGGTCGACGCCGTGCTCTCGAACGAACTGCAGACCCCGATCGAGGACCTCGACCTGTCGGTCCGCAGCTACAACTGCCTGAAGCGGGAGGGCATCAACACGGTGTCCGAGCTCGTCGCCCTGTCGGAGACGCAGCTCATGAACATCCGCAACTTCGGTCAGAAGTCGGTGGACGAGGTCAAGGACAAGCTCACCGAGCTCGGCCTGTCCCTCAAGGACACCGTCCCCGGATTCGACGGCGCCCACTTCTACAGCGGGTACGACGAGGACGAGTCCAACAACTGACCTCGCGCTCACGCGCAAGCGCGCTGACACCGCGCGCACCACTTTCACCACTGGAGAACTGACATGCCGAAGCCCACCAAGGGCCCCCGCCTCGGTGGCGGTCCCGCCCACGAGCGCCTGCTCCTGAGCAACCTCGCCAACGCCCTCTTCACGCACGGTCGCATCACGACCACCGAGACGAAGGCCAAGCGCCTCCGCCCGGTCGCCGAGCGTCTCATCACGTTCGCGAAGCGGGGCGACCTGCACGCGCGTCGTCGTGTGATCAGCATCCTGCGCGACAAGTCCGTCGTGCACACGCTGTTCACCGAGATCGCCCCCCAGGTCGAGGACCGCCAGGGCGGTTACACCCGCATCACGAAGCTCGGCTTCCGCAAGGGCGACAACGCTCCGCTGGCGTCGATCGAGCTCGTCCTCGAGCCCGTCTCGAGCACGCCCGCTCCGGTCAAGCGCAACTCGGCTCCGGCCGCTGCTGCCGCCCCGGTCGACGAGCCGGCCGCTGACGAGACCGCCGAGGAGGCCCCGGTCGAGGAGACCGAGACCACCGAGGAGTCCGCCCCGGTCGAGACCGAGTCCGAGACCGAGGCTGCTGCCGAGGTCGAGGCCGACGCCGCCGAGAAGTCGGACGACGCCGACACCAAGTAGTCCGGTGCCCTCCGGGGCGCCGCACCACCACGAGGAAGCCCTCGCGACCCAGGTCGCGGGGGCTTCCTCGCGTGCACGGACTCCACGGCACGAGCGACGCGCCGCGTAGGGTGGCCGACCGGTACGACAGGGAAGGAAGTCATGGCGTTCCAGCACGTTGCGGGTCTGGGGACACGGGTCTGGCGGTGGAGCCGGACCTCGGGCACGCAGCCGCGCCTGCTGCACGCCGGCAAGGCCGCCGCCGCTGCGGTGATCGCCTGGCTCGTGGCGCAGCACATCCCGGGCGTCGCGGCCGAGTACCCGTACTACGCGCCACTCGGCGCCGTCGTCGCGATGCAGACCACGGTGTTCGCGGGCATCCGGAGCGGTGTGCAGACCCTGGTCGGGATCGCCCTCGGCATCCTCATCGCCGCGTTCACGATGTGGGTCGGCGATCCCGGCTTCCTCGCGATCGCGCTCGCGGTCGGCGTCGGGGTGCTGGTCGGCGGGTTCCGCGTGCTGGGGGAGGGGAGCTCGTGGGTGTCGACCGCGGCGCTCTTCGTGCTGCTCGTCGGCGGCGCGCACGCCGAGGGCTACTCGCTCGGGTACCTCGTGCAGATGGCCGTGGGTGTCGTCGTCGGGCTGCTGGTCAACTTCCTGGTGTTCCCGCCGCTGCACTTCTGGGACGCCGAACACCGCATCGACGCGGTGAACGGTGTGCTGGCGGACCACCTCGACGGGCTGGCAGCCGTGCTCGAGGAGGGCAAGCGCGACGAGAAGGCGTGGGACCACCAGCAGGACCGCCTGGACCGCGCGATCGCGGACGTCCGGTCGCGGGTGGCGATCGCGCACGAGAGCCGCCGGCTCAACCCCCGTGGGGCACTGCGTGGGTCGCGAGCGCGGCTCCAGAAGGACGGCGGACGCTTCCGGGCACTGGAGCGCGTCGCCTGGTACACGACCGACCTCACCGAGCTCGTGGCGCGCTCCGGTCCGGTCTCCGAGGGTGTCGGGCGTCCGGACCCCGCGTTCGCCACCCCCATCGCCGAAGCGCTGCGGAAGATCGCCAGCACGATCCGCGGTGACTCCCCGGAGGACCAGGCCGAAGCGGCCATCGCACGACTCGAGACCGCGCTCGACGAATCGCGTGAGAACCCCTCCCACGTCGCGGTCACCTCGGCCGCGCTCGTCGCCCTGCGCGGGATCGTCGAGTCCGAGCGGCGCGCCACCGACGACCTCGACACCCGGACCGGTCCGTCGGCGTTCGGCCGTCCGCGCGGCTGAAGGGGTGCGGGCGGTCGCCGTCCGGCGGACCGAGCGCGGGCCGGGAGGCACGGATCACCCCCGCTACGGTGGTCACGTGGACGAGACGGTCGGCTTCCAGGACCCCGACAGCACGGGTGACGTGCGGCTGCGACTGGACATCGCCTACGACGGGGCGGCGTTCTCCGGGTGGGCTCGGCAGCCCGGGCTCCGGACGGTGCAGGGCGCGCTCGAGAGCGCACTCGCCACCGTCTTCACCCGCTGGGGCGAACCGCCGTTGCTCACCGTCGCCGGACGCACCGACGCCGGGGTGCACGCCACGGGGCAGGTCGCACACCTGGACCTGTCGGCGGAGCAGTGGGCAGCGCTCACCGCCAAGCGCGGGACGGGTCGCTCACCGCTCGACGGGCTGGTCAAGCGGGTCAACGGCATCGCAGCACCCGAGGGGGACGTCGTCGTCACCGGTGCCTCGGTGGCGCCCGCCGGGTTCGACGCCCGGTTCTCCCCGCTCTGGCGCCGGTACGAGTACCGGATCGCGGACGCCGACGCCCCGCGCGATCCACGTCGGCGCGGGCACACGGTCTGGCACGCGGCGCGGCTCGACCCGGCAGCGATGGAGCGCGGTGCGCTGACGTTGCTCGGGCTGCACGACTTCGCGACGTTCTGCAAGCCGCGCGAGGGGGCGACGACCATCCGGACGTTGCAGCAGTTCCGCTGGGACCGCGAGCCGGACGGCGTGCTGGTGGCGCGCCTCCAGGCCGACGCCTTCTGCCACTCCATGGTCCGGGCGATGGTCGGCGCGACCATCGCCGTCGGCGAGGGCCGCTTCGGCCCGGACCGCCTCGAGGAACTCCGCGTCGCCGAGGAACGCACGAGCGCCTTCAAGACGGCGCCGGCGAAGGGACTGACCCTGACCGAGGTGGGGTACCCGGCGGACGCGGAGCTCGCGGAGCGGGCGGAGCAGACCCGGGCCCGACGGTCGGTGGACGGTAGCGTCGAGGGATGAGCCCGCGCGAACCCCGTTCCGTCGTGTCCGTCGCCCCCGGAGTCGTCTTCGTCGAGGGTCCGGTGTCCAACTGGGTGGTGCTGGCGGAGGAGGACGGCGTCGCGCTGATCGACGCCGGGTACCCGGCCGACACCGACCTCGTGCTCGACACCGTGCGCGCCGCCGGACACGACCCCGCCGATCTCCGTCGCGTCTACGTGACGCACGGACACGTCGACCACGTCGGCGGCATCCCCGGGATCCTCGAGCGGTACCCCGACGTCGAGGTGCTCGCCCACGCCGACGAGCTCGCCAACGTGCGCGGACCGGAGCGGCAGCAGGTCACCCCGGCGGAGATCGGCGGCCGGCTCGCCAGCCCCCGTGTGCTCGCCTGGCTGGTGCGGGCGATCCGATCCGACGCCCTGCGGCCCACCACCGTGCCGTCCGCTCGCGCGTTCACCGGTGCGGACTTCGCGGGTCGGGCGATCTCGCCGTTCCCGGCCGTCGGCCACACCGACGGCTCGACCGCCTACCTGCTGCCCGCGGCGGACGCGATCGTCACCGGCGACGCCGTCGTCAGTCGGCACGACACCCAGCCGGGGTCGTGGGCCCCGCGCCCGCGGATGATCACACCGTTCTTCACCGCCGACCAGGACCGCGCGCTCGAGTCCGCACGGGCGCTGCCGTTCCCGGCTCTCGTGCTGCCGGGACACGGACCGGCCGTCCGACGTGTGGGTGGGACGTGGCTGCCGTTCGGCTGATGCCGCGCGATCGGCTGTGCCGCAGAACGCGATCGGCTGATGCCGCGCGATCGGCTGATGTTGCCGAACGCAATCATTTACCTCGACGCAACCTGAATGTCCCCGCAGGTCGGTAGCGTGCGGTCATGGCCAACACCCTCGGGCGCACTCTGCTGTGCGCCACGGCGGCCGCGACGCTCCTCGCGGCTCCACTCGTCACCGTCACCGCAGCGACCGCGAACCCCGAGGGGACCGACCTCGTCATCGAGGAGGCCTACCTGAAGGCGGGGAGCAAGGGCGCGTTCTACAACGAGAAGTTCGTCGAGATCGGCAACCCGACCGACGCCGCCGTGTCGCTCGACGGGTGGTCGTTGCAGTACCGGTCGGCCACGGGCACCGGCACGTTCTCGGCCAGTGCGCTCCAGGGCACCGTGCCGGCGAAGGGCACCTTCCTGGTGTCGATGGCGGGCAACGGCGGGGCCACCCCCGCCGGCGAGGACCTGCCCGCCGCCGACGACACCGCGACGCTCAACCCATCGGGTACCACCGGCACGCTCGTGCTGTCCGACGCCACCGCACCCCTGGCACTCGCCGCCGGACCCGTCGCCACCGGCACCGACGGCGTGGTCGACCTGCTCGGCTACGGCGCCTCGAACACGTTCGAGTCGGCCGTGCGCACCGTGACCGGGGACAACTCCGTGCCGAACGGCCTGGTCCGCCAGGGCACCACGGACACCGACGTCAACGGTGCGGACTTCTCGGTGACGACGACGCTCACCCCGCGGAACGCCGCGGGCGAGACGACGGCACCGACCGAGCCCACGGAACCGACCGACCCGGGTGACGGCGGGACCCCGACGCCCGGCACCCCCGCCGAGACGGTGACCATCGCCCAGCTGCAGGGCACCACGGACACCTCGCCGTACGTCGGCAAGAACGTCACGACGGACGGCGTCGTCACCGCGGTCTACGGCACCGGCGGCTTCAACGGCTACACGATCCAGACCCCGGGCACCGGCGGCGCGATCGACCTCGCCGCCCACACCGCGTCCGACGCCGTGTTCGTCTTCTCGTCCGCCACCGCCGGGCTGGTGCACGAGGGCGACCACGTGCGGGTCACCGGCGCCGTCTCCGAGTACTTCGGCCTGACCGAGCTCACGGTGTCCGGGGCCTCGTCGGTGCAGCAGCTGACCGACCCCGTCGCGGCACCGCAGCCGGCCGCGGTCGCGTTCCCGTCGTCCGACGCCCAGCGCGAGTCGCTCGAGAGCATGCTCGTCGCTCCCCAGGGGGCGTACACCGTCGCGGACAACTACACGACGAACCAGTACGGCGAGGTCGTGCTCGCCAGCGGCACGAAGCGCCTGGTCCAGCCGACCGAGGTCGGCCGACCGGGCAGCGCCGAGGCGAAGGCCGTCGAGGCCGACAACGCCGCGCGCAAGGTCACGCTCGACGACGGTGCGAGCACCAACTTCCTGACCCAGGCGAACCAGGGCATCCCCGTGTCGTGGCTCACCCAGGGCCCGGTCACCGTCGGGGCCGCAGCCACCTTCACCGAGCCGGTCGTCCTCGACTACCGCAACAACGGGTGGAAGTTCCAGCCGACCGCGCCGATCACGGGTGCGACCCCGGCCGCCGAGCTGCCGGCGTCGTTCTCGAAGGTGCGCCAGCCGGCACCGCAGGACGTCGGTGGTGACCTGAAGCTCGCCGGCTTCAACGTGCTCAACTACTTCCCGACCACGGGCGACGAGCTCACCGGCTGCAAGTACTACACGGACCGTGCCGGAGACCCCGTCACGGTGAACTCGGGCTGCGATGCCCGCGGTGCCGCCGAGGAGGAGGACTTCCTGCGCCAGCAGGTCAAGATCGTCAAGGCGATCAACGGCCTGGACGCCGACGTCGTCTCGCTCGAGGAGATCGAGAACTCCGTCCGCTTCGGTCAGGACCGCGACGCCGCCGTGGCCACCCTGGTCGACGCGCTCAACGCCGCCACCGGCCAGGACACCTGGGCCTACGCGAAGTCCCCGGCCGTCGTGCCCGCGAGCGAAGACGTCATCCGCCTCGCCATCATCTACAAGAAGGACCGCGTCGAGCCCGTCGGCGAGTCGACGATCCTGCTCCACGACGCGTTCACGAACGCCCGCCAGCCCGTCGCGGACGCGTTCCGCCCGGTCGGCGGCACCGCGGACGACGACTTCCTGGTGATCGCGAACCACTTCAAGTCGAAGGGCTCCGGCACCGGCGAGAACGCCGATCAGGGCGACGGACAGGGGGCGTCGAACGCCGACCGCGTCGAGCAGGCGAAGGCCCTCGTGACGTTCTCCACCGACATGCAGGAGCAGTACGGCACCGACAAGGTGTTCATGCTCGGCGACTTCAACGCGTACAGCAAGGAGGACCCGGTGGTGGTCCTCGACGAGGCCGGCTACACCGACCTCGGCCCGGCGCTCGACAGTACCGAGTACTCGTACGTGTTCTCCGGCCTGAGCGGTTCGCTCGACCACGTGTTCGCGTCGAAGGCCGCGCTCGAGACGGTCACGGGCGTGGACATCTGGAACATCAACTCGGTCGAGTCGGTGGGCCTGGAGTACAGCCGCTACAACTACAACGCGACGAACCTGTACAACGACGACGTGTACCGGGCGAGCGACCACGACCCGATCCTGGTCGGGTTCGACCTGGACGCCGCGGGCACCGACCCGGGCACGGACCCGACGCCGGTTCCGACCCCGACGCCGGTGCCGAACCCGACGCCGGCCCCGGTGCCGCCGGTCGACGGGAGCACGCCGCCGGTTGCCCCGGTTGCTCCGGTGGCGCCGTCGGTGTCGCTGTTGACGGAGGCGAGCCGTGGTGGGGTGTCGGCTCCGTCGTCGGCTCGTGCGGGGGAGACGATCACGGTGACGGTCGGCACCGCGTCGGCCGGTGACACGGTGAACGTGTGGCTGTTCTCGACCCCGACGCTGATCGGGACCGCGGTGGTGGCTGCGGACGGGACGGTGCGGGTGACGATCCCGGCGGGCACCGCGGCTGGGGTGCACCGGTTGGTGGTGACGGCTGCGGACGGGTCGTTGATCGGGTGGACCCCGATCACGATCACCACGGATGGGCAGCTCGCGTTCACGGGTGCTGCGGGCCTCGGTGCCGGTGCGGTGGTGGCGTTCCTGCTGCTCGCGGCGGGTGCGGGTGTGCTGGTCGTGCGTCGCCGACGTCGGGCTGTGGCTGCGGAGTAGTCCCCACGCCCCACGGGGGTGGGTGGTGTGCAGGAACGGTCGGGTCCGCAGTGGGGACCCGACCGTTCCTGCACACCATGGGCGGTGGGGCCGGCCCCAGGGCGGACGGGAGGCACGGTGCGGGCCGCCACGCGCCTCCAGGCCGACAGCGGGGCGCGTTTGACCGACGTACCCCGCGTCGGCTAAGCTCTCACCTTGGTCTGTGCGCCCCGCGCGCGGACAGTCAGATGAGCCCTCCAACAGAGGTGTTCCCCGTGCTTCTGCCCGTGGAACTCCCGACCGGAGTGGGATTCACGGACTCCTCACCTCGACACGAAAGCAGCACTCCTGTGACTCGCACGTTCTCACCGAAGCCGGCAGACGTCCAGCACGACTGGATCGTCATCGACGCCACCGACGTCGTCCTCGGCCGTCTCGCCACCCACGCCGCGGCGCTCCTGCGCGGCAAGCACAAGGCCACCTTCGCCCAGCACATGGACATGGGTGACTTCGTCATCATCGTGAACGCCGACAAGGTCGCCCTGACCGGTTCGAAGCTCGCGAAGAAGGTCTACTACCGTCACTCGGGCTACCCGGGCGGCCTGACGGCGACCTCCTACCCGGAGATGCTCGAGAAGCACCCCACCCGCGCCGTCGAGAAGGCGATCCGCGGCATGCTGCCGAAGAACACCCTCGGCCGCGAGCAGCTCAAGAAGCTGAAGGTCTACGCCGGCGCGGAGCACCCGCACGCCGCGCAGCAGCCCAAGCCGTACATCTTCGACCAGGTCGCACAGTAGTTCCGGCCACGACGACTTCAAGGACACAGAAAACTCATGGCTCAGATCGCTGATTCCCTCGACCAGACCCCGGAGAGCTTCACCACGGAGAGCGCACCCGCCGCTGCCGAGGCCGCTCCCCGTCAGATCCTCAACGTCTCCGGCGGTGCCGTCGGGCGCCGCAAGGAGGCCATCGCGCGCGTCCGGCTCGTCCCGGGCTCCGGCACGTTCGTCGTGAACGGCCGCACGCTCGAGGACTACTTCCCGAACAAGCTGCACCAGCAGCTCATCAACGACCCCTTCAAGGTGCTCGAGCTCCTCGGCTCGTACGACGTCGTCGCCCGCATCACCGGTGGTGGCCCCTCGGGTCAGGCCGGCGCGCTCCGCCTCGCCATCGCCCGCACCCTGAACGAGATCGACCGCGAGAACAACCGCGCGACCCTCAAGAAGGCCGGCTTCCTCACCCGTGACGCCCGCGTCATCGAGCGCAAGAAGGCCGGTCTCAAGAAGGCCCGCAAGGCGTCGCAGTTCTCGAAGCGCTAGTCGTCACCGGCTGAAGATCGCCATGCCGCGTCTGTTCGGTACCGACGGGGTTCGTGGTCTCGCCAACGGCGAGCTGACGGCCGCGCTCGCACTGGGTCTTGCCCAGGCGAGCGCGGCCGTCCTCACACACGGACACCACGCCGACGCCCGCCGGGCGTCGGGTCGACCGCGCCCGCGCGCGGTCCTCGCGCGCGACCCGCGCGTCTCCGGCGAGTTCCTCGGTGCCGCCGTCGCGGCCGGGCTCGCCTCGGCCGGCGTCGACGTGCTCGACGCCGGGGTCATCCCCACCCCCGCCGCGGCGTTCCTCGTCGCGGACATCGACGCCGACTTCGGCGTGATGATCTCCGCATCGCACAACCCCGCTCCCGACAACGGGATCAAGTTCTTCGCCACGGGTGGCCGCAAGCTTCCGGACGAGGTCGAGGACCGCATCGAAGCGGCCATGCACGACCACTCCGCACCCACCCCCACCGGCATCGACGTCGGGCGCATCTCGCGGTTCGCCGACGCCGAGGACCGCTACGTGGTGCACCTGCTCGGCACGTTGCCGCACCGGCTCGACGGCATCCACGTGGTGCTCGACTGCGCCAACGGTGCCGCCGCCGGCGTCTCGCCCGAGGTGTTCGTCAACGCGGGTGCCCGCGTGACGCTCATCGGCGCCGACCCCGACGGCTGGAACATCAACGACGGCGTCGGTTCGACCCACATCGACAACCTCGCCCGCGCGGTGCTCGAGCACGGCGCCGACGTCGGCATCGCACACGACGGCGACGCGGACCGTTGCCTGGCGGTCGACGCCGCGGGCAACGCGATCGACGGTGACCAGATCATGGCGATCCTCGCGCTGTCCCTGCAGGAGCGCGGACGACTGAAGGACGACACCCTCGTCGCGACGGTCATGTCGAACCTCGGGCTGAAGCGCGCCATGGCCGACGCGGGCATCACCGTGATCGAGGCCGGCGTGGGCGACCGTTACGTGCTCGAGAAGATGACCGAGGGCGACTACTCCATCGGTGGCGAGCAGTCCGGCCACATCATCTTCAACGAGTTCGCCACCACGGGCGACGGCATCCTGACCGGGCTGCACCTGGTGGCCGAGATGGCACGGACGGGGAAGTCGCTGCAGGAGCTCGCCTCGTGCATGACCGTGTTCCCGCAGGTGCTGCTCAACGTCCGGGGCGTCGATCGCCACGGGCTCGCCGACCAGGGCGTGCAGGACGCCATCGCCGCCGCCACCGAGGCGCTCGGGGACAGCGGCCGTGTGCTGCTCCGTCCGTCGGGCACCGAGCCGGTTGTGCGCGTCATGGTCGAGGCTGCCTCGCAGGACGATGCCCAGCGCATCGCCGAGGAGCTCGCCGCGGTCGTGCAGGACCGCCTGGCGCTCGACGTCGCGTAGGGGCGTTCGCCGCTCACGGAACCAGGTTCCGGACACAGCACCGTGTTCTTCCCTGGTGTGGTGTCCGGAACCTGGTTCCGTGTCGCCCCAGCTCAGATCTTGCGGAGCAGGACCGAGTTCACCTTGTGGTTCGCGCCCTTCTTCAGCACCAGGGTGGCGCGGGAGCGCGTGGGCAGCACGTTCTCGATCAGGTTCGGCTCGTTGATCGCCCGCCAGACCTCGGTCGCCGTCCGCACCGCGTCCTCACGCGACAGCGAGGCGAACCGGTGGAAGAACGAGTCGGGGCTCGAGAACGCCTCTTCCTGCAGGGCGAGGAACCGGTCGATGTACCAGGACTCGATGTCCTTCGTCTTCGCGTCCACGTAGATCGTGAAGTCGAACAAGTCGGACAGTGCGAGCCGCCCGTGCACCGGGGGCGCCAGCACGTTGAGACCCTCGACGATGAGCACGTCGGGCTGCCGGACGACGATCTCGGCATCGGGCACGATGTCGTAGACCAGGTGCGAGTAGTACGGCGCGCGGACCTCGGTCGCCCCGCTCTTCACCTGGCTCACGAAGCGCAGCAGGGAGCGGCGGTCGTACGACTCCGGGAAGCCCTTGCGGTCCATGATCCCGCGGCGCTCCAGCTCGGCGTTCGGGTACAGGAAGCCGTCGGTCGTCACGAGCTCGACCCGAGGGGTGTCCGGCCAGCGCTTCGTCAGCTCGCGCAGCAGACGGGCGACGGTGGACTTGCCGACCGCGACGGAACCGGCGACGCCGATGACGAACGGCGTGCGTCCGGCGCGCTCCCCGAGGAACCGGCTCGTCTCGGCGTGCAGGTTCCGCGCACCGGCGGCGTAGAGCGTGAGCAGGCGGGACAGGGGCAGGTAGACCTCCTGCACCTCCTGCATGTCCAACCGGTCGCCGAGACCGCGCAGCTGCACGATCTCGGTCTCGGTGAGCGACAGGTGCTCCTTCGGGGCGAGCTGGGACCACTCGTCACGCGGGATCTCCACGAACGGGGTCGGGTGCGCGACGGCGGTCTCCGAGAACGGCATGGGATCGAGCGTACAGACGGGAGGCCCGGGGCACGTGAGCCGGTCGGCTCACGTGCCCCGGGCCTCCCGGCCAGTGCTCGGTGCGCGCCCGCAGGACGCGACGCGTCAGGCGGGCAGGGCCGCCTCGATGGCGGCGACGACCTCGGGGGCGTCCGGCTTGGTGGTGGGGCGGAAGCGCGTGACGGTGCCGTCGGGCGCGACGAGGAACTTCTCGAAGTTCCAGGCGACCCGGCCGGCCTTGCCGTCGGCGTCCGGGGTCTCCTTGAGGGCCTGGTAGAGCGGGTGCGCGCTCTTGCCGTTGACCTTGACCTTCTCGGACATCGGGAACGTCACACCCCACGTGGTGGAGCAGTACTCGTCGATCGCCTCGGACGAGCCGAGCTCCTGCAGGAACTGGTTGCTCGGGAAGCCCAGCACCGTGAACCCGCGGGGGCCGTACTGCTTCTGCAGGGACTCGAGCTGCTCGTACTGCGGAGCGAGGCCGCACCGGGAGGCGACGTTCACGACCAGTACGGCTTTGTCGGCGTAGGCGCCGAACGTGGTGTCCTCGCCGTGCAGTGTGGTGATGGCGATGTCGTCGAAGCGTCCCATGGCCGAAACGTTATCCCCACCCCTGGGACTTCGCAGGGTCGGCGTCCAGGCAGACCGTAGGATCGGTTCCATGTGTGGAATCGTCGGCTACGTCGGCAGCAACAGCAGCCAGGACGTCCTCCTCGGTGGCCTCCGTCGCCTCGAGTACCGCGGCTACGACTCGGCGGGCATCGCCGTCGTCGACCCAGCAGGGGACCTCGTGTCGGCCAAGAAGGCCGGCAAGCTCCAGGCCCTGGTCGACGAGCTCGAGTCGTCGCCGATCCCGGACGGCACGACCGGCATCGGGCACACCCGCTGGGCGACCCACGGTGGCCCGACCGACGGCAACGCCCACCCGCACCTGGCCGACGGCGACAAGCTCGCCCTCATCCACAACGGCATCATCGAGAACTTCTCCGAGCTCCGCGCCGATCTGCAGGCCGAGGGCATCGAGTTCCGCAGCGAGACCGACTCCGAGGTCGCCGCTCACCTGGTCGGACGCGCCTTCCGCGAGACCGGTGACCTGACCGCAGCGATGCAGCGGGCCGTGCAGCGGCTCGAGGGGGCCTTCACGCTCCTCGTCGTGCACGCCGACCAGCCCGGCGTCGTCGTCGGTGCCCGTCGCAACTCGCCCCTGGTGGTCGGGCTCGGCGACGGTGAGAACTTCATGGGCTCGGACGTCGCCGCGTTCGTCGCCTACACGCAGCGCGCACTGTCGATCGGGCAGGACGAGATCGCCACGATCCGCCCCGACGGCGTCGACGTCATCCACTTCGACGGCACCCCGGCCACGCCGACCGAGTTCGAGGTCAACTGGGACGCCTCCGCCGCCGACAAGGGCGGCTGGAGCTCGTTCATGGCGAAGGAGATCAGCGAGGAGCCCGAGGCCGTCGCGAAGACGATCCTCGGCCGCGTCCACGACGGCGCCGTCACGCTGACCGACCTCGACCCGATCGCCGACCGCCTGGCGACGGTCGAGCGCGTCATCGTGATCGCCTGCGGCACCGCCGCCTACGCCGGCATCCTGGGCAAGTACGCCATCGAGCAGTGGGCCCGTGTGCCGGTCGAGGTCGAGCTCGCCCACGAGTTCCGCTACCGCGACCCGGTGTTGAACGAGCGCACCCTGGTCGTCTCGATCAGCCAGTCCGGCGAGACCATGGACACGCTCATGGCCGTCAAGTACGCCCGCGAGCAGGGCGCGCAGGTCCTGTCGATCTGCAACACCCAGGGCGCCACGATCCCGCGTGAGTCCGACGCCGTGATCTACACGCACGCCGGGCCCGAGGTCGCCGTCGCGTCGACCAAGGCCTTCATCGCCCAGGGCGTCGCGCTCTACCTGCTCGGGCTACACCTGGCGACGCTGCGCGGCACGCTCACCGCCGAGCAGATCGCCGAGCAGGTGGCCGAGCTCGAGGGGCTCGCGCCGAAGCTGCAGCAGACCATCGAGGACGCCGCCGGCATCAAGGACCTGGCCCGCTGGATGGCGGACACCCGGAGCGTGCTGTTCCTCGGCCGCCACGTCGGCTACCCGATCGCGCTCGAGGGTGCCCTCAAGCTCAAGGAGCTCGCGTACATCCACGCCGAGGGCTTCGCCGCCGGGGAGCTCAAGCACGGCCCGATCGCCCTGATCGAGCCGGGCCAGATCGTCTTCGTCATCGTGCCGTCGCCGCGCGACCCCCGATCGCTGCACCCGAAGGTCGTCTCGAACATCCAGGAGATCCGCGCCCGCGGTGCCCGGGTGATCGCCATCGCTGAAGAAGGCGACGCCGCGGTGCTGCCCTTCGCCGACGAGGTCCTGCGGATCCCCCTCGCGACCCCGCTGTTCGAGCCGCTGCTCGCCGTGGCACCGCTGCACATGTTCGGGATGGAGCTCGCCGCCGCCAAGGGCCTCGACGTGGACCAGCCACGCAACCTCGCGAAGTCGGTCACCGTCGAGTAGTCGCGACGGTGATCATCGGGATCGGGGTCGACGTGGTCGACCTGGAGCGGTTCGAACGGGTGCTGGAGCGCACACCGGCGATGCGGGCGCGGCTGTTCACGCCGTCCGAGCAGATCCGTGACGGCGAGCCCCGGCCGATCGCGTCCCTCGCCGCACGGTTCGCGGCGAAGGAAGCCCTGATCAAGGCCTTCGGGTCGAGTGCCGGGCTGAGCTGGCAGGACCTCGAGGTCGTGTCCGACGACCAGCGGAACCCGTCGCTCACCCTGCACCAGGGCGCCCGGCAGGTGGCGGACGCGCGTGGCGTGACGAGCGTGCACCTGTCGCTCTCGCATGATGGAGGGATCGCGACCGCGTTCGTGGTCCTGGAAGGAACAGACGTGGTCCTGGAAGGAACGATCCAGTGAGTGCGTTCACCGGCATCACGCTCGATCGCGGAGCCCTGATCGAGAACTACGCGACCATCGCCGACCGGGTCGCCCCGGCCGGGGTCATCGCGGTGGTCAAGGCGAACGCCTACGGCCACGGGGCCCTCGACGCCGCGCAGGCCTTCGTCGACGCCGGGGCCGAGTGGCTCGGGGTCGCCGACATCGACGAGGCCGTCGCGCTCCGTCAGGGCGGCATCGACGAGGGGGTGCGGATCCTCGCGTGGCTGCACGCCCCCGACGAGGACTTCCGCCGCGCCGCCCAGTTCGACGTCACGCCCGCGGTGTCGAGCGTCGAGCAGCTCTCCGCAGCAGCCGACTCCGACGTCCGCGCCGTGCACCTGTGCGTCGACACCGGCCTGAGCCGCAACGGTGCGGTCGAGTCCGAGTGGGCCGAGCTCTTCGCGACCGCCGGCGCCCTGGCCCGAGCCGGCAACCGCACCCGGGTCGAGGGGCTCATGTCCCACCTGTCGAACGCGTCGCGCACCGACGACCTCGACCAGGACGCCGCACTGCAGCGGGCGCTGGACGGCCTGGCCGCGAACGGCATCGTGCCGGACGTGGTGCACCTCGCCGCGAGTGCCGCGAGCATCGCCGTACCGGAGACCCGCCACGACCTGTCCCGCGTCGGACTCGCCCTGTACGGACTGAGCCCCTTCGACGGTCGCACCTCGGCCGACCTGGGGCTGCGCCCGGCGATGCGGGTCACCGCCGCCGTGCTCCGCACCGTGCCGGTCGCTGCGGGCGACGGCGTCTCCTACGGCTACACCTGGCGCGCCGAGACGGACACCCGTCTCGCCGTGATCGGCCTGGGCTACGCGGACGGCTTCGACCGCGACTTCGGCAACCGGGTCTCGGTGCGGATCGGCGACCGGACGTTCCCGGTGGTCGGACGCGTCGCGATGAACGCCATGCACGTCGACATCGGCGACGCCGACGTCCAGGTCGGCGACGAGGCGGTGCTGTGGGGCGACCCCGCGAACGGCGACCCCGCCGTCGAGGACTGGGCCGACGCCATCGGCACGATCAACTACGAGGTGGTCGCCCGGATCGGCCGCAGCGTGGAACGGAGGACGACGTGAGCTCCGCACCGCTGCGTCAGGCGCGCATCGACCTCGACGCCTACCGTGCCAACCTCGACCGTGTCCGCGAGTGGATGGACCCGGTCGCCGTGATGGCGATCATGAAGGCCGACGCGTACGGGCACGGCCTCGAGCCGATCGCGCTCGCCGCCGTCGACGCCGGGATCCGCTGGATCGGTGTGCTGACGGTGTCCGCCGCCCTGCGCCTGCGCGCGATCGGCGTCGGCGAGGACGTCCACCTGTTCACCTGGCAGCACGACCCCGACCTGGACTTCCGTGACGCCATCGACTCGGCCGTCGACCTCGGCGTCTCGAACGTCGCCGAGCTGCGGCGCATCATCGACGCCGTCGACCAGCGACCGGCCCGGGTGCACCTCGGCGTCGACTCCGGCCTGCACCGCGACGGCGCGACCCCGGCGGACTGGCCGACGCTCGTCGAGCTCGCCCGGGACGCCCAGCGGAACGGCCGCATCGAGGTCGTCGCCGCGTACACGCACCTGGCCGAGGCGTCCGACCACGAGGACAGCGCCGCGGTCGCCGTGTTCGACGCCGCGATCGAGATCGCCGAGGACCTGGGGCTCGACGTCCCGATGGAGCACGTCGCCGCGTCGCTCGCGGGGCTGGAGCGCAAGGAGTTCCGGAAGGACATGGTCCGGATGGGTGCGAACCTGTTCGGCATCCCCGGAGCCGACGGCGTCTCGGCGGCCGACCTCGGCCTCGAGCCGGTGATGACCCTGACCGCGTCGGTCGCGAAGACGAAGCGCGTCCCCGTCGACACCGGCGTCTCCTACGACTACACGTACCGCACCGCGACCGAGACGACCCTGGCCCTCGTGCCCGTCGGGTACGCCGACGGGGTCCCGCGTCTGGCGCAGGGCCGCATCCAGGTCGCGATCGGCGGCAAGCGCTACCCGATCGCCGGCCGCGTCGCGATGGACCAGTTCCTGGTGGACGTCGGCGAGGACGACGTGCAGACCGGTGACACCGTCGTGCTGTTCGGCACCGGCGAGCACGACGAGATGACCGTGCTCGAGTGGGGCGCGGCGCTCGAGACCATCGGCGAGGAGATCGTCTGCCGGATCGGCAGCCGTGTGCCCCGGTCCTATGAGGGCCACGACATCGAGGGACGGGTCGGGGAGTACCTGCGGGGCGAGCGGCCGTGACCGAGTCGGCGCACGTCCTGCTCGACACCACCGTCGACGGCACCGAGGCGATGGGGGAGCTCGGCGCCCGGTTGGCCGCGGTGCTGCACGCGGGGGACCTCGTCGTGCTGACCGGACCGCTCGGTGCCGGCAAGACGACCCTGACGCGCGGGCTCGGGGCTGCACTCGGCGCGCGCGGCCAGGTGTCCAGCCCGACCTTCGTCCTCGCCCGGACGCACCCGACGACCGCTGGCCCGGACCTGGTGCACGTCGACGCCTACCGCCTGTCCGACCCGGTCGAGCTCGACGACCTCGACCTCGACTGGGACGCCGCCATCGTCGTCGTCGAGTGGGGTCGCGGCATGGTCGACGGCATCAGCGACAGCGTGCTCGACGTCGAGATCACGCGTACCACCGGTGCCGACGACGCAGCCGCTCACGACACGGACCCGGACGACGTGCCCGACGAGCCCCGCCGTGTCGTCGTGACCGCCATCGGCCCGCGTTGGGAAGGCGCGGCCCTCTGACCCTGCAGCCCGTCGACGCGGGCGACGTGGAGGCGCTCCGTGCGTTCCTCGTCGGGGCGGACCTGACCCTCGCTGGCCTCGACGAGCCGACGGTGCGGCCGTTCTCGCGTCGCTCCGGTCCGTTGTCCGTTCTGACAGTCGCTCGGCTTCACGCCCGCCGACCGACAGGCACTGGCTGCCGTGCTGCCGGACACGCACCAGGTCCGCCTGTTCCGTCGGACCGGGCAGTTGGACCACGAGGTCGCATGGGCCCGGGAGCAGACTTCCGGCTGACCATCCCGCCGCCGCCCAGGGACCCTCGAGAAGATGAGGTGTGCAGACGCTCATCGTGACCGCCCACCCCGACCCCGAGTCGCTCACGCACCACGTCGCGCATCGGCTGCGCGACGCGCTGCCGTCGGGTTCCGCAGAACTCGCCGACCTCGCCGACGAAGGGTTCGACCCACGGTTCACGCTGGCTGACCGGCAGACGTACCGGACCGGGGCGGTCGCCCCGCCCGACATCGTGGCCGAGCAGCAGCGGATCGACCGTGCAACCGACCTGGTGCTCGTGTTCCCGGTCTGGTGGTGGTCGATGCCGGCGCTGCTCAAGGGGTGGGTGGACCGGGTGTTCGTGAACGGGTGGGCGTTCGACGTCGAGGCCGAGGGCGCGATGCGCCGGAACCTCGGACGGTTGACCGTCCACCTGGTCCCGATCGCGGGTGACGACGCCGGCGTGTACGAGCGGCACGGGTACGGCGAGGCCCTCCGAACGCAGGTCGTGCACGGGATCGTCGACTTCTGCGGGGCTCGGCGTGGCGTCACCGCGTTCGTGCACGACTCGGAGTCCGACGACGCCTCGGCGCGTGGGCGAGCGGTCACCGCCGCCGTGGACGCCGTCCGTCGTGCGGTCGTCGACCGGCACGGGCAGTGACCGATACCCTCGCAGCAGGTCTGGTCAGCGCGAACGGGGGAGCGATGCGCATCGTCTTCGACAACGGGGGCTTCAGCGATCTCGAGGTCAGCACCGTCGACCGCGACGGCGCCGAGCTGGTGTTCCGGTCGTCCGCGGGTGTGGTCGCGGCACGCCACCCCTTCACGGCGGTCGCCCGCTTGGCAGTGAGGGCGACCGATCCGGAGCAAGGTCCGTCGGTGACGGGTGTCACGACGACGGGTACCGACGACGTGTCTTCGCCGATGACGGTGCGCGCGGCACCGACCGGCAACCCGCAGGTCGATGCCGCCCGGCTGGATCGACCCGCCGCTTACGCGCCGTGGACACCGCAGGAGGATGCCGGGTTGGAGGCGATGCTCGCAGCCGGGATGTCGGTACCTGACGTCGCCGTCGTCCTGCGTCGTCAGGACGGCGCGATCCGTTCACGCTTGCGTCACCTCCAGGATGCATCCGAGGCCTCGACGACGGGCACGGTCCGGTTCGAGTAGCCCGACCGCCGGTCCGGCCCGTCGCAGCCGCCTACGATGGACGGGTGCTGCTCGCGATCGACACCTCCGCCGGGACCTCCGTCGCCGTCGTCGACCCGGCCACCGGCGTGGCCCTCGCGACCCGCGACACCGAGGACAGCCGCCGGCATGCCGAGGTGATCGGCCCGTTCCTCGCCGAGACCCTCGCCGACGCCGGCATCAGCGGAGCCGACGTCACCGGCGTCGTCGCCGGCATGGGCCCCGGCCCCTTCACCGGCCTGCGAGTCGGCATCGCCGCCGCCCGCACCTTCGCCGCAGCCCGCGGCGTCCCCGTCCTGCCCCTCGTCAGCCACGACGCCGTGGCCCTCGACCAGCGCGACTCGGGCATCGACGGGCCGTTCGTCGTCCTCACGGACGCCCGACGCCGCGAGGTCTACTGGAGCGCCTACGACGCCGACGGCGTCCGCGTGGCCGGCCCCGGACTCGCCAAGCCCGCCGATCTCGACGACGCGATCCGTGCCTCCCGGCCCGAAGCGGTGGGCTGGGGCCGCCTGACGGTCGCGTCCATCCCGGCCTGGAGGCTCGGCTCGCTCGCCGCGGACCGGCTCGCGTCCGGTGCGGCGTTCGACCAGGACACGCCCCTGTACCTGCGCGATCCCGACGTCACGGTGCCGGGTGCGCCGAAGCGGGTGAAGCAGTGACCCTGCCGGACGGGCTCCGCCTGCGGCGAGCACACCCGCAGGACCTCGACGACATCATGTGGCTCGAGCACGTCTCGTTCCCGACGGACGCCTGGTCGGCGTCCCAGATGTCGGGCGAGCTGTACTCACCGCACGGGTACTACGTCGTGATCGAGACGGTCGACGACGCCTCCGCGCCGCAGGTCGTCGGGTACGCCGGGCTCTCGTCGCTCGCGGGCAACCCGGTGGCCGACGTGCAGACCATCGCCGTCGCCGCGGACCAGCGCGGCAAGGGGCTCGGGCGGGTCCTGTTCACGGAGCTGCTCGACGAGGCCCGGCGCCGCGGTGTGCGCGAGGTGTTCCTCGAGGTGCGCGCGGACAACCCCGTGGCGCAGGCGATGTACACGGCGTTCGGGTTCGAGCACATCGCGACCCGGCCGCGCTACTACCAACCGGACGGCGTCGACGCGTGGGTGATGCGGGCGGAACTGCCCGGCCCGGACGCCGAGCGGTCGTCGGACGTCGGACCCATCGGACAGGAGGCCCTCGGTGAGCGCGACTGAACCACTGGTGCTCGGCATCGAGACGAGCTGCGACGAGACCGGCGTCGGCATCGTGCGGGGGAGCACCCTGCTGGCGAACGTGATCGCCTCGAGCATGGACGAGCACGCGCGGTACGGCGGGGTCGTGCCCGAGGTCGCCGCACGGGCCCACCTGGAGGCGATGACACCGACGCTGCACGAGGCGCTCGACCGCGCCGGCGTCACCCTCGACGAACTCGACGCGGTCGCGGTCACCGCCGGGCCGGGCCTGGCGGGGGCGCTCATGGTCGGGGTGGGCGCTGCGAAGGCGCTCGCCGTGGCCACCGGCAAGCCCCTGTACGGCGTGAACCACCTGGTCGGGCACGTCGGCGCCGACGTGCTGCGTGAGGACGGCAGCGAGATCGAGCTGCCGACGATCGCGCTGCTGGTCTCCGGTGGCCACACGTCGCTGCTGCTGGTGCGGGACCTGGTCGGCGACGTCGAACTGCTCGGCGAGACGATCGACGACGCGGCGGGCGAGGCGTTCGACAAGGTCGCGCGGCTGCTCGGGCTGCCCTACCCCGGCGGCCCCCAGATCGACCGAGCCGCGGCCGATGGTGACCCGGCGGCGATCCGGTTCCCCCGGGGACTGACGCTGCCGAAGGACATGGCCGCGCACCGGTACGACTTCTCGTTCTCGGGGCTCAAGACCGCTGTCGCACGGTGGGGCGAGCGCTGCCGCGACGAGGGCCGCGAGGTGCCGGTGGCCGACGTCGCCGCGAGCTTCCGCGAGGCCGTGGTCGACGTCCTGCTGACCAAGGCCCTGAACGCGTGCCGCGACACCGGCGTCGACCGCCTGCTGCTCGGTGGAGGGGTCGTCGCGAACGCCCGACTGCGCCAGGTCGCCGAGGAGCGTTGCGCGGCGGCGGGCGTGCGGCTGCGGATCCCGCCGTTCGACCTGTGCACCGACAACGGCGCGATGATCGCCGCCGTCGGAGCCCGTCTGGTCGCCGAGGGGCGCGCGCCGAGCGCCCTCGGCATCGCCGCGGACTCGACCCTGCCTGTGACGACCGTCCAGGTCTGACCAGTTCTGCCCCGGTCCTTCTTCGGGAGCCTGTGGGAGGATTCAACCTGGCGTCGGAGAGACCGGACGCCGAGAGGGGTGGACGGTGTCCGATCAGAACGAGTGGCCGAAGCCGGGCGAGACGCCGAACGGACCAGTGAACGGACAGCCCGACGGCACGCCCGCCCCGGACGCCCCGCAGGCTCCTGACGCACCGCAGGCCCCGTCGGCCCCGGAAGCGCCCCAGCACCCGTACGGCCAGCAGCAGGACCCGTACGCGGCGCCGCAGCAGCCGCAGAACCCGTACGGCGCTCCGCAGCAGCAGAACCCGTACGCGGCGCCGCAGCAGTCGAACCCGTACGGTCAGCCGCAGCAGCAGGACCCGTACGCGGCACCGCAGTCCCAGTCGAACCCGTACGCACAGCAGCAGAACCCGTACGCGGCTCAGCAGCAGCAGAATGCCTACGGCGCCCCGCAGAACCCGTACGGTCAGCAGCAGAACCCGTACGGTCAGCAGCAGCCCTACGCGTCGAACCCGTACACCTACCAGCCCTACGCGCAGCGCCCGAAGACGAACGTCCTGTCGATCCTGTCGATCGTCTTCGCGTTCGGCGGCATCATCATCTGGCCGATCATCATTCTGACGAGCCCGGCCGGCGCGATCATGGGCCACATCGCCCTCGGCAAGATCAAGCAGAGCGGTGAGGGCGGCCGTGGCCTCGCGCTCGCCGGCATCATCGGTGGCTGGATCCTGACGGGCCTGTTCATCCTGATCGTCGCCCTGGTGTGGATCTCGATCGCGAACGCGTCGGACTACTCGGACTACTCCGACTACAGCTCGAGCTCCGGCGCCTTCGTCAACTGACGCTGACGGAGCACCGCGCGGCCCCCGGCCGTCAGCCGACCGTGTCGGTGAGCCGCTCGCACAGGATCGCCGTGTGGCGTCCCTCCAGGCGGGTGAGCACGAGCGTGACCCGACCCGACCCGCGCAACCGCAGCCGCTTGCGGAACTGGGCGGGGTCGACGTCGACGCCGCGCTTCTTGATCTCGACGGTGCCGATGCTGTCGGCGGCGAGCCGCGCAGCCAGTCGCTTGACGTCGAGCGGCATCGTGTCGAGCACCCGGAAGCCCTGCGCGAAGGGGGTCGTGACGGCGCGGTCGGACGTGACGTAGGCGATGCCGTCGGACAGCATGTGCCCGTCGAGGCTGCGTGCCAGGTCGCCGATCAGCCGTGCGCGGATCACGGCGCCGTCGGGCTCGTACAGGTGGGCGCCGAGCGGTCCGACCTCGGCGTCATCGGCGTCGGCCGCTCCGGTCATCTCGGCGATGCCGTGTGCGCCGATGACGGTGGCAGCGCGGCGGATCCCGGGGCGGGCGAGGGGGCCGAACCACAGGGCGAGCTCCACGACCTCGCGGTCGACGGAGGTCCACTGCGCCTCGGCGGTGTCCGGGATCAGGTCGCGGTCGATGCCCGGACCGAGCTTCACGCCGGTCGGCGTCGTCGTCGCCGCGGCGAACACGGTGTCGAGCGAGGGCGACCAGTCGTCCGGGTCGGCGAGCCGGCGGGTGTCCGAGTGGCCGGAGGTGCGTCGTGCGGGGTCCATCCACACGCCGTCCACCGAGGACAGGTCGAAGGACGCGGCATCACCGAGTTCCACCCGCGCGTTCGGCCAGACCGCCAGGTTGTGGGTCGCGACGGCCGCGGTCACCTCGTCGCGATCGACGGCGGTGACGTCGAGGTCGAGCGCCGCCATCGCCATGGCGTCCCCGCCGATGCCGCAGCCGAGGTCGGCGACACGGGTCAGCCCGGCCGCGGCGAAGCGTCCCGCGTGCTGGGCCGCGACCTGCAGCCGGGTGGCCTGCTCGAGCCCGGCCTCGGTGAAGAGCATGCGGGACGCGAAGTCGCCGAACTTGCCGCGGGCCTTCAGCCGCAGCTTCGCCTGGGTGAGGACGGCCGCGACGAGCCGGGGATCGTGGCCCTCGGCGCGCAGCCGGGACACCACGCGGACGATCTCGCCGCCGTCGGAGACCCCGGGGGTACGGTCGAGCAGGGCCATCCCGTCGGAGGTCAGCAGTGCGGTGAGTTCGGCGGCGTCCATGCGTCGATCCTCGCAGGTGCTGCGTGTTCTCCGGATCTGCTGGCACTCGGATTGACCGAGTGCCAGAGGCCCCCTAGAGTTGGCGTTGGCACTCTCCTGTGCGAAGTGCCAACCCGGTTTTCATCTGTACCGAGTCCGTACCGAGAAAGAAGAGGTCACCGTGGCCGTCAGCATCAAGCCGCTCGAGGATCGCATCGTCATCCGCCAGGTCGAGGCGGAGCAGACCACCGCTTCCGGTCTGGTCATCCCCGACACCGCGAAGGAGAAGCCCCAGGAGGGCGAGGTCGTCGCCGTGGGTCCGGGTCGCATCGACGACAACGGCAACCGCGTCCCGCTCGACGTCGCCGTGGGTGACAAGGTCATCTACTCCAAGTACGGCGGAACCGAGGTCAAGTACTCGGGCGAGGACCTGCTGGTCCTGTCGGCCCGCGATGTCCTCGCGGTCATCGTTCACTGAGTCGAGTACTCGACACGTCACGCCCCGTCCGGCCTTCGGGCCGACGGGGCGTGACGTGTTTCCGGGGCCCGTCACCCGGGCATTCCGGTCCTGATCAGCC
Organism: Curtobacterium sp. MCPF17_003; assembly: GCF_003224385.1. Classification (NCBI taxonomy): domain Bacteria; kingdom Bacillati; phylum Actinomycetota; class Actinomycetes; order Micrococcales; family Microbacteriaceae; genus Curtobacterium; species Curtobacterium sp. MCPF17_003. The sequence continues at coordinate 190,580 of NZ_QKLC01000004.1, forward strand.
CGCCTGGAGGCCCGGCGCGCGTCCCACGGGTCGGCGGTCGTTCCTAGGATGGTTCCGTGAGTGAACCGAGTCCCGCGCGACCTGTCCGCAGCGAGGCATCCGTCGGCGTGGTGCAGGCCATCGTGGCGTACGGGCTCTGGGGTCTGATGCCCCTGCTGTTCGCGGCCATGGCCCCCGCGGCGGCGTTCGAGATCGTGTCGTGGCGGATCGTCTTCGGCCTGGTGTTCTGCGCGGTCGCGATCGCCGTCACCCGGTCGTGGCTCCGCACCCGCACCCTGATGGCCCAGCGCCGCGTGATGCTCGTGATGGGGCTCGCCGCCGTCCTGATCCTGGTCAACTGGACCGTCTACGTCCTCGCGACGACCACCGGCCACACCGTCGAGGCCGCGCTCGGCTACTTCATCAACCCGCTCGTCACGATCGCGCTCGGCGTCGTGGTCCTGCGTGAACGCCTGCGTCCGGCGCAGTGGACCGCCGTCGGGCTGAGCGTCGTCGCCGTCGTCGTCATCGCCATCGGGTACGGGCAGATGCCGTGGATCTCGCTGGCCCTGGCGTTCTCGTTCGGGCTGTACGGCCTGGTGAAGAAGCGCGTCGGCGGCACCGTGGACGCCCTGAGCGGCCTGACACTCGAGACCGTGTGGCTGCTGCCGATCGCAGTCGTGGCGCTGGTGGTGCTCGGGGCGACCGGGCTCGGCGGCGGGGTGACGTTCACGAGCGAGGGCTGGGGACACGTGGTCATCACCGTGCTGACCGGGCCGGCGACCGCGGTGCCGCTGCTGCTCTTCGCGTCGTCGGCCCGTCGGGTGAGCCTGTCGACCCTCGGCCTGACCCAGTACCTGGCGCCCGTGATGCAGCTGCTCGTCGGAGTGCTGGTGCAGCACGAGGAGATGTCAGCGGGCCGCTGGTTCGGCTTCGGCATCGTGTGGCTCGCGCTCGTGGTGCTGACGGCGGACTCGTTCGCCGCCGCACGGGCGTCTCGTCGCCGGGCGCTCGCACCCGCCGCGGCCGAGCCGGTCTGACCCGGGCCCCCACGGGCCTCCAGGCCGCCCGTCGCTCCGTCCTGCGAAGGCGACACATCCTGCCGGTCGTCCCCGACACCGAAGCGAAAGCGACAGTCCCCCGCGGAGGTTCCGCGGGGGACTGTCGCTTTCGCGAGCGGTGCTGGGCTGTGCCCTACTTCTTCACCGCACCCTGGATGGCGCTCTGGTAGACGGGCTTGTTGTCGCCGTCGAACTTGTAGATGCCGATGTAGGCGCTCGACGGGTCGTTGTTGTCGTCGAACGGGCCGATGCCGGACGGGCCGGTGTAGTGGATGTCCTCGCCGTCGTCCAGGAGGGTCTTGCACTCCTTGAACGTGGTGCACTCGGTGCCGCCGTCAGCACCGGACACGGCAGCCATGTTCGCCTGGATCGTGCCGGAGTCGGTGCCCTTGCCCTTCACCGCGGCGAGGGCGGCGAGGACGGTGGCGTCGTACGACTCCGCCGCGTACGAGTAGTCGGCGAGCGTCTTGCCCGACGAGTCCTTGTAGAAGGCGGCGAGCTGCTTCTTGAAGTCGTCCTTCGGCGAGGCGCCGGGGATGGTGCCCTGGGCGCCGCTGAGGGTGCCCTTGTCGAAGTCCTTCGAGTAGTCCGCCGTGTTGCCGTCGGACATGTAGATCTTCGCTTCGTTCCCCTGGGAGACGAGCTCCGGGATGATCGACTTCGTCTCGTCGAAGGCGAGGACGACGATCGCGTCGGGCTTCGCGGCCAGGGCAGCGGTCACCTCGGACGAGAACGTGGTCTGGCCGGGCGGGAACTCCTGGCCCTCGCCCTTGCCGCCGTAGACGACCTGGCCACCGGAGGCCTCGACGGCCGACTGCACCGAGTTGCGGAGGCCGGTGCCGTAGGTGTCGTTGAAGACCAGGAAGGCGACCTTCGCGTTGCCGTCACCGGTCACGAGCTGACCGAGCGCGGAACCCTGCACCGAGTCCGGCGGTGCGGTCCGGTAGTAGTACGACGAGTAGCCGGAGAGGTCGGACGCGGTGTTCGCGGGCGAGATCTCGACGATGCAGTTGCTCGTCAGCTGGTCGATGACGTTCAACGTGACGGACGAGGACTCGGCGCCGATCGCGACCGGGACCTTCGCGTTGACGAGCTTCGTCGCGGCGGAGCTCGACACGGTCATGTCGTTGCTGTCACCGGAGTCGGTCGCCGGGTCGATCGTGACGTCCTTGTCGAGGACGCCGCCCGCGGCGTTGATGTCCTTGACGGCCAGGCCGACACCGGACTCGGCCGGCGGGTTGAGGTAGGCCAGCGAACCGGTCAGGGGCAGGATCGTGCCGATCTTCAGCGCGTCCGTGCCGGGGGTGTCCGGGGCCTTGCAGCTGGCGGCGGGATCCTTCTTCGCATCGCTCGACGCCGAGCTCGAGGGGGAAGCACTGCCGGTGGTGGAACACGCGGCGAGGAGGACGGCTGCTGCGCCCGCCAACGCCAGTGCCGCGGTGGCACGGGTGGTTCTGATCATCCGTGGAGCCCTTTCTCTGCGCGGAGGCTGTGCCGCTTCGGGTGAATGCGACGCCTCCACTGGATGTCGAGAAACGTAGGGTCCATGTGTTTCGCCCGTGTGACGGGGCGGTACGCAAAGGTGTTTCGTTACCGAGCCGTGACGTTCCTGTGCGCGGGGACAGGGATCGGCACGTTCGTGACGGTGCCGGGGTGGCGACCCGACCTGCGCCAGGCGGATGGTCCGGCAGGGCGTCCGGGAGGCCCGGCGTACGTTCCGCCCCATGAGCGACTTCCAGCCCACCAAAGCCATCGTCACCGGCTCCGAATCCGGGATCGGCCGTGCGACCGCCGTCGCGCTCGCCGAAGCCGGCATGGACGTCGGCATCACCTACCTGTCCGAGCCCGACCGGGCCGAGGAGACCGCGGAAGAGGTCCGGAAGACCGGCCGCCAGGCCTTCGTCGAGCAGATCGACGTCTCGGACCTCGCCGGCGCGGCGGCCGTCATCGACCGCCTGGTCTCCCAGCTGGGCGGCGTCGACGTCTTCGTGGCCGACGCCGGCACCGGCGACAACGCGCCGTTCCTCGAGATGACCCTCGACCAGTGGCGCCACACCGTCTCGACCGACCTCGACGGGGCCTTCGTCACGATGCAGGCCGCGGCGAAGCACATGGCGCAGGCGGGCACCGGCGGCCGGATCATCGGCATCACGAGCGTGCACGAGCACCAGCCCCGCTACGGCTCGAGCGCCTACGACGCCGCGAAGCACGGGCTCGGCGGCCTGCTGAAGACCATGGCGATCGAGCTCGCCGAGCACGGCATCACCGTGAACGCCGTCGCCCCCGGTGAGATCGCCACCCGGATGACCGGCGCCGAGGACGAGGACCCGCACACCATCGACCGCCCCGGTGTACCGCTCGGCCGTCCGGGCAACGCGTGGGAGATCGCGGCAGCCGTGGCGTTCCTGGCCTCACGCGCGTCGTCCTACATCACGGGGGTGTCCCTGCCGGTGGACGGCGGGATGCTGCAGATGGGCCCGCACGGCGGCTCGCACATCACGTCGAACGACTGGCGTTCGGCGTAGGAGCTCGGCCGGCGGTCCGGTCAGCAGGCCGGCCGGCGGTCCGGTCAGGAGGCCGGCCGGCGGTCCGGCCAGGAGGCCGGCCGGCGGGCCGGTCAGCTCGGCTGGTCGGCTTCGTCGTCGAGTTCGGCCTGGGACCGCAGGACGCAGAACTCGTTGCCCTCCGGGTCGGCGAAGACCACCCATCCGCCGTCCGGGTGGCGCAGGTCGGCGAGCTCCACGGCACCGATGCCGCGGAGCCGCTCGACCTCCTCGTCGCGGGTGCGGTCGGTGGGGCGCAGGTCGAAGTGGATCCGGTTCTTCACGGTCTTCGCCTCGGGCACCTGGATGAAGAGCACCGTGTGCGACCGGTCGGGCGCCATGATCTCGCACTCCTCGTGCCCGGGGGCGTTCGGGTCGTCGGGCAGGTCGACGTACCCGAGCACCTGCTTCCACCACTCGGACTGGGCGTAGGCGTCGCGGGAGTCGATCGTGGTGTGTGAGACGGCGCTGACCATGCGGTGACACTACCGCCGCGGAACGCAGCACTGCGGGGGGCGCGGGGTCAAGACGCCGTCGTGTTACTTCGACGCCGCGGTGCTCGCGAAACACCGCTGAATTCGGCGGCGTTTCGGGGACTCGGCGGCGTCCAACCCACATGACGGCGTCTTGCGCTCTCCGCCGGCCGCTGCTCACGAGTCCGGCTGGCGACGTGCGCTGATCGGCGCTGCACGGAACAGAGGGAGCCCAGCAGCCGACAGCACCGCAGCCGGTGCTCGTGCATCCGCGGCCTCCCGCATCGTCCACCGCGCGAACCCGTGCACCTCCGGCAGTCGACGGAGGGTGTCCTCACGGGTCTTCTCGTCCCAGAGGGCTCGGGGGACGTCGTACTTCAGGCGACCGTCGAACTCCCCGATCACGCCGGCGTCGGGCCACCAGAAGTCCGTTCTGAACCTGCCGCGCGGCGTCTCGAACTCGTGCTGCAACTCCGGGGCAGGAATCCCGAGGAGATGGGCGGTGACGCGGCTGATCGACTCCCCCGGGGATTCGGCCAGCGCGAAGGCGATCGCCGCAGCGGCCTGTCGGCATCCACGCACGCGTCCGAGGGCGTCGAATGCGCCGGTGAGTCCTTCGCGACGGAGCATGTCGAACCGGAGCACGTGGTGGAGGACGACGACGGCGTGGGTGAACGACTGCCGACGTGCGATGTCGAGGACCGTCCGCTCGAGGGACGTCGTCGGGATCCCGTCGACCACGACGCGCTCGCCGTTCCGGATCCGCCCGGTGTGACGGACGACGCCCCGACCGGTGTGCGTCTTGTCGAGCCGGACGTCGATCACGTGCAACCTCCAGTCGGCAGCGTCGAAGTCGGGCAACCCCCAGAGCGCCGCGGCCGAGGTCCCCGAGACGACGCACTCGGACTCCAGGGACCCGTACCGTGCGCGGACGAACAGGCGCCGGCGTTCCAGGAGTGAGAGCGCCTCCCACTCCGGGCGCTCGACGGCGGCGCCGTGGAACAGGCGCACCGGTTCGTGCAGGGCCGACGGGACACGGACCAGGACGGTCTGGGCGAGCGCGTTCATGCCCGAAGCTTGGAACGCGGCCACGGCGCGAGGCGACTCGCACGTCGGACCGGTGGAGAGCCTCCAGGCCGTTTCCGGCTGTGGAGGAGTCGCAAGACGCCGTCGTCTCCGAACCACGCCTGGAAAGCGTTGAGACGCCGCCGAATTCGGCGGCGTCTCAACGACACGACGGCGTCTTGCGGACCAGAATCGGCCCGGACCAGAACTCAGCTGCGGTAGTTCGGCGCCTCGACGACCATCTGGACGTCGTGCGGGTGGGACTCCTTGAGCCCCGCCGCCGTGATGCGGACGAACTTGCCACGGGCCTTCAGCTCGGGGATCGTGCGACCGCCGACGTAGAACATCGACTGCCGCAGCCCTCCGGTGAGCTGGTAGACGACGTTGCCGACCGAACCGCGGTAGGGCACCTGGCCCTCGATGCCCTCGGGGATGAGCTTGTCGTCGTTCGGCACGTCCGCCTGGAAGTAGCGGTCCTTCGAGTACGAGGTCTTCTTGCCACGGGTCTGCAGGGCACCGAGGGACCCCATGCCGCGGTAGGCCTTGAACTGCTTGCCGTTCACGAACACCAGGTCACCGGGGGACTCATCGGTGCCGGCCAGCAGCGAGCCGAGCATGACGGTGTCGGCACCGGCCACCAGGGCCTTGGCGATGTCGCCCGAGTACTGCAGGCCACCGTCGGCGATGATCGGCACACCGGCTTCGCGTGCGGCGAGGGAGGCCTCGTACACGGCGGTCACCTGCGGCACACCCACTCCGGCGACGACGCGCGTGGTGCAGATGGAGCCCGGGCCGACACCGACCTTGACGGCGTCCACACCGGCGTCGATGAGCGCCTGGGCGCCCGCGCGGGTGGCGACGTTGCCGCCGATGACGTCGATCGCGTCGAACGTCGGGTCGGCCTTCAGGCGACGGACCATGTCGAGCACGCCTTCGCTCTCGCCGTTGGCGGTGTCGACGACGAGCACGTCGACGCCGGCGTCACGCAGGGCCTCGGCGCGCTGCCAGGCGTCGCCGAAGAAGCCGATCGCGGCACCGACGCGGAGCCGGCCCTCGTCGTCCTTCGTGGCGTCCGGGTACTGCTCGCTCTTGTCGAAGTCCTTGACGGTGATGAGGCCGCGGAGCTTGCCCTCGGCGTCGACCAGCGGCAGCTTCTCGATCTTGTGCTGCGCGAAGATGGCGATCGCCTCTTCGGGGTCGATGCCCTCCATCGCGGTGATCAGCGGGGCCTTCGTCATGACGTCGCGCACGTACGTGGTGGCCTGCTCGAACGAGGCCACGAAGCGCATGTCGCGGTTCGTGATGATGCCGACGAGGGTGCCGTCCTGCTCGACGACCGGGAGGCCGGAGACGCGGAACTGGCCGCAGAGCGCGTCGACCTCGGCCACGGTGGCGTCCGGGGTCGTGGTCACCGGGTTGGTGATCATGCCCGACTCGGAGCGCTTGACCTTGTCGACGTAGGCCGCCTGGTCTTCGATGGACAGGTTGCGGTGCAGGATCCCGATGCCGCCCTGGCGCGCCATGGCGATGGCCATGCGGGCTTCGGTGACGGTGTCCATCGCGGCGGAGAGCAGCGGGACGTTGACGGAGATCCGCTTGGTGAGCCGGGACGCCGTGGACGCCTCGCTCGGGATGACGTCGGTGTGCCCGGGCAGCAGCATGACGTCGTCGTACGTGAGTCCGATGAATCCGAACGGATCCGGCTGGTCCATGGGTCCCCTTCGTGGGCGAGTGAAGTGTCGAGACACCGGGAACACGACGACGGGTTCCGGATAGGACATGGTAACGCGAGCGGCTGTCGCCGCATTCCGCCTGGAGGCACGGATCGCGCCCGCCTCGGAGCGTTCCTCCACAACGTCACAGTTCGGGTACGAATCACACAGGGAACGTGTTGGAAACACGGGTGTCACAAAATCCCCATAGGTTCCTCGTCATCCGAACGAGAGGCTCTTCCGTGGGATCCATCACTCCTCCGGGACGGGCGCAGCCGCGCCTGTTCCGCCTCCGCCACGCACGACGACGACCGGTCCTGGCGGCCGTGCTCGTCGCCGCGTTCCTGGCGACCTTCCTGATCGACTGGGCGGTCACCCTGCCGGCCTTCAGTGCCACCTCGGCACCGGCCACCAGCCAGGCGTGCACCGTCAGCCCCGACAACGGGTGCATCCAGGGCACGATCACCGACTCCGAGCGTGAACCGGCCGAGGGCGTCGACGTCGACGTGACCGGCCCGAGCGGCTTCGACGAGACGGCCACGACGAACGCCGACGGCCGCTGGTCGGTCAGCGTCGACACGGCCGGCGAGTACACGGTGAGCGTCGACCAGGGCACCCTGCCGAAGGGGCAGTACCTGACGAACGCCGCCGACGCCGAGCGCAAGGTGCAGGCCACCCTGAACGCCAACGTCGGGCAGATCTTCCAGCTGTCCGACCAGAAGGGCGCCACGACCTCGGCGGACTCGTCGGGCGTGAGCATCCAGCGGGCCTGGCAGCAGTTCGCCTCGGGGCTCCGGCTCGGGCTGCTCATCGCCCTGGCGTCCATCGGGCTCTCGCTCATCTACGGCACGACGGGGCTGTCGAGCTTCTCGCACGGTGAGCAGGTCACCCTCGGCGGCCTGCTGGCGTACGTGTTCGCCAACCAGCTCGGCTGGAACATCTGGGTCACCGGCATCGTCGTCACGCTGTTGTGCGCCGCGACCGGGTACCTGCAGGACGCCGCGATCTGGCGGCCACTCCGGCGACGGCGCATCAGCCTGACGCAGCTCATGATCGTGACGATCGGTCTGTCGATCGCCGCCCAGTACGCGTTCCAGTACTTCTTCGGTGCCTCGACGGTGCGCATCCAGCAGGGCAACCCGGAGACCGTGCGGTTCGCGGGCGTCACCCTGACGGTGCAGTCCTACGTCGCCATGGGGATCGCGCTCGTGGTCCTCGTCGCGACCGGGCTCTTCCTGGCGAAGACGCGCTTCGGCCGGGCGACCCGCGCCGTGTCGGACAACCCGGCGCTCGCCGCGGCCTCCGGCATCGACGTCGACCGGGTGATCCGCTTCGTGTGGACGCTCGCCGCCGGCCTCGCGGGGCTCTCCGGCGTGATGCTCGGACTCGTCCTGAACGGCGTGAACTGGCAGACCGGGCTCCAGCTGCTCCTGCTCATGTTCGCCTCGGTCACGCTCGGTGGCCTCGGCACCGCGTACGGCGCCCTGGTCGGCTCGATGATCATCGGCGTCGTCGTGGAGCTCACGAACCTGGTGCTCCCCGGTGACTTCAAGTACGCCACCGCCCTCGTCATCCTCATCCTCATCCTGCTGTTCCGGCCGCAGGGCATCTTCGGCCGCGCCGAGCGGATCGGCTAAGGGAGCACGCGCATGGACTACATCCTCAACCTGCTGTCCTCGCTCACCCAGGAGGCACTCGCCCCGACGACGGCGGCGTTCGCCCTGGCCGCGATCGGCCTGAACGTGCACTTCGGGCTCACCGGCCTCGTGAACATGGGCCAGGCGGCGTTCCTGCTGCTCGGTGCCTACGGCTTCGCGATCTCGATCACGAACGGACTGCCGTTCGTGATGGCGGTCCTCATCGCCCTGCTCGTCGCGATCGTGTTCGCGATCATCCTCGGCATCCCGACCCTTCGGTTGCGCGGCGACTACCTGGCGATCGTCACGATCTCCGGCGCCGAGATCATCCGCATGGTGGGCCGCTCGAGCCTGCTCACCTCGACCACGGGCGGCTCGAACGGCATCACCGGGTCGAGCTACCGCGACCCGTTCACCGCCCTCAGCCCGCTGCCCGACGGCACCACCACGATCCTGTGGTTCACGTACGCGAACAACGGCGTCAACGGTTGGTGGATCCGCATCGCCGCGTGGGCCATGGTCGCCCTGTTCACCCTGGTGCTCTTCCTGCTGATGCGCAGCCCGTGGGGCCGCGTGGTGAAGGCCATCCGCGAGGACGAGGACGCGGTCCGCTCGCTCGGCAAGAACGTCTACTCGTACAAGATGCAGGCGCTCGTGTTCGGTGGGGCGCTCGGTGCGATCGCGGGCATCATCTACGTGCTGCCGAGTTCGGTGCAACCAGACGCCATGGGCCGCTCGATGACGTTCTTCATCTGGACGGCGCTCATCCTCGGTGGTGCGGCGACGGTGTTCGGACCGGTGCTCGGAGCCGTGCTCTTCTTCGTCGTCCGGCTCTTCATCCGCACGCTGGCCGGCGACTTCATCCCCGACTCGATCATGAACGCGCAGCAGGCGGAGCAGTTCTCGTACGTGCTCGTCGGCGTCGCGCTCATGCTGCTCATCGTGTTCCGTCCACAGGGGTTGCTCGGCAACAAGAAGGAGCTGACGTTCAGTGTCTGAGACCTACGGCCACCCCAAGGCCGACCCGATCCTCACCGTCGACGACGTCACCCGCCGCTTCGGGGGCATGACCGCCGTGGACGTCGACCACCTCGAGGTCCAGCGTGGTTCCATCACGGCCCTCATCGGCCCGAACGGCGCCGGCAAGACGACGTTCTTCAACCTGCTCACCGGGTTCGACAAGCCGAGCCCGGGTGCGAAGACGCAGTTCGACGGCGCCACGCTGCAGAAGACGAGCGCGACGCACATCGCGAACAAGGGCATGGTCCGCACCTTCCAGCTGACCAAGGCGCTGTCCCGGCTCACCGTGATGCAGAACATGCTCCTCGGTGCCCGCGACCAGCCCGGCGAGAACTTCTTCGCCGCCCTGGTCAAGCCGGTGTGGGCGAAGCGGGAGCGCGAGATCACGGCCAAGGCCGAGGACCTCCTCGCCCGGTTCAAGCTCGACACGAAGGCGGACGACTACGCCGGTTCGCTGTCCGGCGGGCAGCGCAAGCTGCTCGAGATGGCGCGGGCGCTGATGTCCGACCCGACGATGATCATGCTCGACGAGCCGATGGCCGGCGTGAACCCCGCGCTCACCCAGTCGCTCCTCGGGCACATCCAGTCCCTGCGCGACGACGGCATGACCGTGCTGTTCGTCGAGCACGACATGCACATGGTCCGGCACATCTCGGACTGGGTGGTCGTGATGGCCGAGGGCAAGGTCGTCGCCGAGGGCCCGGCGGACACGGTGATGGACGACCAGGCCGTGATCGACGCCTACCTCGGTGCGCACCACGACACCGACCTGGGTGACGACTCGCTCCTCACCGAGGAGACCTTCGAGGAACTGGCGGAGGAAGTCGCCGAAGAGGACGCAGCAGAGGAGACGACCCGATGACGGACGCAACGGACCCCACGAACGCGAGCAGTGCCTCCAGTCCGTCCCCGGCGGCCACGCTGGAACGCGAGCCGGTGCTCAGCGCGAAGAACCTCGTCGCCGGCTACCTGCCGGGCGTGAACATCCTGAACGGCTGCGACCTGGACTGCTACCCGGGCGAGCTCATCGGCATCATCGGGCCGAACGGTGCGGGCAAGTCGACGCTCCTCAAGGCGCTGTTCGGGCTCGTGTCCATCCGCGAGGGTTCGGTGACCCTGCAGGGTGACGACATCACGAACCTCAAGGCGAACAAGCTCGTGCAGGCCGGTGTCGGCTTCGTGCCGCAGACGAACAACGTGTTCCCCTCGCTGTCGATCGAGGAGAACCTGCAGATGGGGCTGTACCTGCGGCCCCGGAAGTTCGCCGAACGGCTCGAGGTCATCTACGACCTGTTCCCGGTCCTCGCTCAGCGGCGGAACCAGCGGGCCGGATCGCTCTCGGGTGGTGAGCGGCAGTCCGTCGCGATGGCCCGTGCGCTGATGATGGACCCGAAGGTGCTGCTGCTCGACGAGCCGAGCGCCGGACTCTCCCCCGTGCGCCAGGACGAGACGTTCCTGCGGACCCGCCGGATCAACAAGGCCGGTGTGTCGATCATCATGGTGGAGCAGAACGCGCGACGCTGTCTGCAGATCTGCGATCGTGGGTACGTGCTCGACCAGGGGAAGAACGCGTACTCGGGCACCGGGAAGGAACTCGCTGACGACCCCAAGGTCATCGAGCTCTACCTGGGGACGCTCGCCAAGGACGTCGACGCACAGCGCTAGCGCTGTCGTCGGCTACGGGTACCGCTGTGGGGGTGGTATCCGTGACGGGTGGGGCCGTGCGTGGTCGCTTCGCGCCGCACGGCCCCGCTCCTGTACCCGGCCCGGAGGCGCGGCTCGCGTCCGGTCGCATGACTGTGGTCGCATGACGCCGTCGTGTTCTGTTGACGCCGCGGTCCCGTCGAGACGCCTCGGAATCCTGCGGCGTCTCGTTCGTAGGGCGGTGTCCTGCGCTGACGACGGCGTCTTCCGTTGATGACGGCGTCCTCCGTCGCACCCCGGCCCGGAGGCGCGGCTCGCCCCGCGCGGGTCGGTATCGTTCCGCGGGTGCGCACCTCCGGACCCCTCGTGCTCGACGCCCTCGTCTGGCTCGTGTTCATCGCGCTCTTCGTCGGCGCGGCGTTGTTCGTCAAGGTCGCGGCCGTGCTGCTCGTCGTGCTCGTGGTGCTCGCGCTCCTGCTCGGCTTCGTGCTGCGGGCGCTCCGGAAGCGCCGACGGGCGCCGCGGCGTCCGCGCTGACGACTCCGCCCGCACCGTCCGGCCCGTGCACGCCGCAGAGCCCGCCCGGTAGGCTGTCCGAGTGAGCGAAGTCGAGATCGGTGCAGGCAAGCGCGGACGTCGGGCGTACGCGTTCGACGACATCGCGGTGGTCCCCTCCAGGCGGACGCGTGACCCGCGCGACGTCAGTGTGCAGTGGTCGATCGACGCGTTCACGTTCGCGTCGCCGATCCTGTCGGCGCCGATGGACTCCGTGTCCTCGCCGGCGACGGTCATCCAGATGGGCAAGCTCGGCATCCTCGGTGTGCTCGACCTCGAGGGCCTGTGGACCCGCTACGAGGACCCGACCCCGTACTACGACGAGATCAAGTCGCTCACCGACGGCAACGTCACGAAGCGCATGCAGGAGATCTACTCGGAGCCGATCAAGGCCGAGCTGATCACCGCACGCCTGGCTGAGATCCGCGCAGCCGGTGTGCCGGTCGCCGGTTCGCTCAGCCCGCAGCGCACCCAGGAGTTCTCGAAGACGGTCGTCGACGCCGGTGTCGACCTGTTCGTCATCCGCGGCACCACGGTCTCGGCCGAGCACGTCTCCCAGACCGAGGAACCCCTCAACCTCAAGAAGTTCATCTACGAGCTCGACGTCCCGGTGATCGTGGGCGGTGCCTCGACGTACACGTCGGCGCTGCACCTCATGCGCACCGGTGCCGCGGGCGTGCTCGTCGGCTTCGGTGGCGGCGCAGCGTCGACCACCCGTGCCGCGCTCGGCATCCACGCCCCGATGGCCACCGCCGTCGCGGACGTCGCCGGTGCCCGTCGCGACTACCTCGACGAGTCGGGCGGCCGCTACGTGCACGTCATCGCCGACGGCGGGCTCGACACCGCGGGCGACATCGTCAAGGCCATCGCCGTGGGCGCCGACGCGGTCATGCTCGGCACCGCACTTGCCCGTGCGACCGAGGCCCCGGGTGGTGGCTACCACTGGGGTGCCGAGGCGCACCACCCCGAGCTGCCCCGCGGCCGCCGGGTCGAGGTGGGCACGATCGCCCCGCTCGAGAACGTCCTGAACGGCCCGACGCCGACCCACGACGGCCGCGCGAACCTCGTCGGTGCCCTGCGCCGCTCGATGGCGACGACCGGATACTCCGACGCCAAGGAGTTCCAGCGAGTAGAAGTGGTCGTGGCGCCGTACCACCAGTGACGGTGGCACTCGGGCACGACCCCGGGTGACGCCACGGCGCCGACCGTGACCCGGAGGCGACGATGGCCAAGTCCAGCACGACGAAGCAGACCAGCACGGCCGGACGTCCACGTGACGTCGCGCCCGGCGTGGGGTTCGACCCCGCGGCGAAGCTCGGACCGGACGAACGTGCGGCGGCGATCGAGACGCTGAAGACCAAGGAGCTCGACGTCCTGGTCGTCGGCGGCGGCATCGTCGGTGCGGGCAGTGCGCTCGACGCCGTGACCCGCGGCCTGAGCGTCGGCATCGTCGAGGCCCGCGACTGGGGCTCGGGGACGTCGAGCCGCTCGTCCAAGCTCGTGCACGGTGGCATCCGCTACCTCGAGCAGCTCAACTTCGCACTCGTCCGCGAGGCCCTCATCGAACGCGGCCTGCTGCTCCAGCGCATCGCCCCGCACCTGGTGAAGCCCGTGCGCTTCCTCTACCCGCTCAACCACCGGGTGTGGGAGCGGTTCTACATCGGCATCGGCATGGCGATGTACGACGTGTTCAGCTGGTCCGGCGGCCGTCCGCCCGGCGTCCCGCACCACCGGCACCTCAGCCGGAAGCAGGTGCTCAGGAACATGCCCGGGCTCAAGAAGGACGCCTTCGTCGGCGGCATGACGTACTACGACGCCCAGGTCGACGACGCGCGCTACGTGGCGTCGCTCGTGCGCACCGCGGCCTCGTACGGTGCCGAGGCAGCGAGTCGCGTCCGCATCGAGGGGTTCATCAAGGTCGGAGAGCGCGTGGTCGGCGCGCAGGCCCACGACATCCAGACCGGCGAACGGTTCGAGATCCGCGCGAAGCAGGTCGTCAACGCCACCGGTGTCTGGACCGACGACACCCAGGCGATGATCGGCACCCGCGGCCAGTTCAAGGTGCGGGCGTCGAAGGGCGTCCACCTCGTGATCCCCCGAGACCGGTTCCAGTCGAACACGGGCATGATCCTGCGCACCGAGAAGAGCGTGCTGTTCGTCATCCCGTGGGGCCGGCACTGGCTCGTCGGCACGACCGACACCGACTGGTACCTCGACAAGGCGCATCCGGCAGCGACCGCGGCGGACATCGACTACATCCTCGAGCACGTCAACAAGGTGCTCGCCGTCCCGCTGACCCGCGAGGACGTCGAGGGCGTCTACGCCGGACTCCGGCCGCTGCTGGCGGGGGAGTCCGACCAGACCTCGCAGCTCAGCCGGGAGCACGTCGTCGCCCACACCGTCCCGGGCCTCGTCGTGGTTGCCGGCGGCAAGTGGACCACCTACCGGGTGATGGGCAAGGACGCCATCGACGAGGCCGTCGCGGCCATGGACGGCAGGATCCCGGAGTCGACGACCGAGGACATCCCACTCCTCGGTGCCGAGGGCTACCCTGCCGCGTGGAACCGACGCGCCCGCACCGCACGGAGCTTCAACGTGCACAAGGTCCGCATCGAGCACCTGCTCAACCGGTACGGCACCCTCGCGACCGAGGTGCTGCAGCTCGTCGAGCAGGACCCCGCGCTCGCCGAACCGCTGCCGGGGGCCGACGACTACATCGGCGCCGAGGTCGTCTACGCCGCCTCGCACGAGGGCGCCCTGCACCTGGAGGACGTCCTCGCCCGTCGCACCCGCATCTCCATCGAGGCCTGGGACCGCGGCGATTCGGCAGCGCCCGTCGCCGCGAAGCTCATGGCGGACGTGCTCGGGTGGGACCAGGAGACGACCGAGCACGAGGTCGCGAACTACCTGAAGCGCGTCGCCGCCGAACGGGAGTCGCAGCTGCAGCCCGACGACGAGAGCGCGGACCGTGTGCGGCTCGAGGCCCCGGACATCGCGTTCGGCTTCGACGAGGACGACGTGGTCGTGGGCGGGGGCCGCTCGGACGGTGCCGAGGGCGCGAAGGCGTCCGACGAGCAGGTCGTCGGCGAGAAGACGAGCGAGCCGGAGTAGCGAGGCCAGAAGACGCCGTCGTGTCACCGAGACGCCGCCGGATCCGGCGGCGTCTCGGTGTCGACGCGGCGTCTCGACAAGACGACGGCGTCTTTCGGGGTCCACCCGCGCCTCCAGACCGGAAGGACGGAAGGACGGACTGGAGGCCCGTGGTTCGTCCGTCAGCCGGCGTGCGCCCGCAGGGCGGCGCGGCGTACGTGCACCGACTGGCCCACCACGAGCACCACCGGGATCGCGATCAGCGCGACGAGGCTCGTCACGTACAGCACGCCCGACCAGATCGTGTGGTCACCGCCGCCGACCCCGTAGGCGTCCGCGACGTCCATGCCGAGGGCGAGCGCCGCGACGAACGACATCGGCGTCCCCACCACGACGACGGCGAGCAGCACCGCCGCGATGACGTGCGCCGGCGCCCGGGTGACCAGCAGCAGCACCGACAGCCCCGCGGCGAACAGGACGCCGACGACGGCGATCCCGACGACGGTCGCGACGTCCGCCCCGACCGGGAAGCCCTGCTGCGTGAGCTCGGTGTGGATCTCGGCCAGGGTCGCACCGGGGACCGCGGCGAGCGGGTCCAGCACCAGTGCGTTCACCGCCAGCAGTGCCGCGTACAGCGCGACGACCAGCACCCCGACGACGGCGACGACGATCCGTGTTCTCCCCATCCACAGAACAGTAGTGCGCGGAATGCGCGGGACCACCGGGTGGTTAGCATGGGGGTACTCGAAGAGGGAGCCATCATGGTCGACGTCCATCGCGTCAAACTCCCCGGAGTCGGCGTGCTGCACAGCTTCTACACCGACGACGGTGGCAAGTGCGGTGTCATCACGCACCGGTCGGGGCACTCCGACCTCATCTCGTTCGCCGACGTCTCCGACGGCGCGGACAAGTCCGAGAAGGTCTCGCTGCGTCTCAGCGAGGACGAAGCGCACACGCTCGCCGAACTGCTCGGCGGCACCCGGATCACCGAGGGCCTCGACAAGCTCGACGAGATCCCTGGCCTCTCCATCGACTGGTTCTCCGTCGACTACGACGACGCCATCGCGGGCAAGCCCCTCGGCGACCTGCACGACTCGGGCTTCATCGGCCTGACCGTCGTCGCCGTGGTGCGTGGCGACAGCGCCAACCCGGCGCCCTCGTCGGACTTCGTCGTGTTCCCCGGAGACACGATCGTCGTCGCCGGTTCCCCCGAGAAGGTCGCCAAGGCGTTCTCCTTCTACCGCAGCGGAGAGCTTGCGGCCGCCTCGGCCGAGGCCCCGCGGAAGAGCTAGCGCATGCACCTGGGTGGTGAGCTGCTCACCATCGGTGTGCTCTTCGTCATCGCCTACGTCCTGGGCCGGCTCGGCAAGACCATCGGTCTGCCGGCCATCCCGATCTACATGGTGGTCGGACTCGTCGCGAGTCCGAACACGCCGTGGTTCGGGCTGAGCGTCGAGTCCCACACGATCGAGCTCATCGCGACGTTCGGGCTCATCCTGCTGCTGTTCAACCTCGGGCTCGAGTTCGACCAAGAGGAGTTCTACGGCAACGCCGGCAAGCTCCTGGTGTCGGGCGGCACCTACGTCGTCATCAACATGGGCGTCGGGTTCGCCTTCGGGTTCTCGCTCGGCTGGGGCACCCGTGAAGCCCTGATCATCGCGGGCATGACGGCGACGTCCTCGAGCGCCATCGTGACGAAGCTCCTCATCGAGCTCCGGCGCCTGGCGAACGACGAGACCCCGATGATCCTCGGCGTCACCGTGATCGAGGACGTCTTCATCGCCGTCTACCTGGCGATCGTCTCCGTGGTGCTGTCCGGCGACACCAACGTCTGGGCCGTCGTCGGCAAGCTGGCACTCGCGTTCGGGTTCCTCATCGTGATGTTCACGCTCGCGCGCTTCGCGGGCAAGTGGGTCTCGAAGATCTTCGCCACTCGTGACGACGAGCTGTTCACGGTGCTGTTCTTCGGACTCGCGGTCATGTTCGGCGGCATCGGCGACCTGCTCGGCGTGACCGACGCCATCGGTGCCTTCGTCATCGGCCTGCTCTGCGGAGCGACCCGGTACCGCGACCGCATCGAACAGCTCGCCCTGCCGATGCGCGACGTCTTCGCCGCGTTCTTCTTCGTCAACTTCGGGCTCGGCCTCGACCTGTCGACCTTCGGCGAGGTGCTCTGGCCCGTCCTCGGCGCCATCGGCATGACGGTCGTGCTCAACGCGGTCGCCGGCCAGATCGTCGCGCGGATGAACGGCTTCAACGTCCAGCAGGGCATCAACACCGCCGTCATCCTGGTGAACCGTGGCGAGTTCGCGCTGATCCTCGCGACGCTGTCGGCTGCCGCCGGGCTGGAGGCGCGGATCACCGCCTTCGCGGGCCTCTACGTCCTCTGCATGGCCGTCCTCGGGCCGCTGCTCGCGGTGAACTCGGACCGGATCGGCCGCCTCGTGGTGCGCCCGGGTCGGCTCATCCGCCTGCGCGGACGCCTGGGCGGCCGACGTGCCGTCGCCGCAGCAGCCGCCGCCGAGAGCGCCGAAGCGGCCGAGGCCGAGGCGGACGCCACCGCCGCGGCACGGAAGGCCGAGCGGGACCGCCAGTTCGCCGAGGAGTTCGCGCTCGTCGAGGCTGCTGGCAGGGACGAGCGAGACAATGAGGGGTCCGAGCCGACGTCCGCCCCCGTGACGTCGCCGGTCGAGATCCCCGCCGAGCGCCCCGAGCGCCCGGTCCGACAGCGCGATCCGGAGTACTGATACAGATGTGGGCCGTTGCCCGACGACCGAGGTGGATCGCGCTGCTGTTGCTGGCGCTCGTGCTGGCGGCGGTGTTCGCCGGGCTGGGCAAGTGGCAGCTCGAGCGGTCGATCGCCAACGGCAAACCCCTGCCGGCGACCACCGAGACCCGCCGCACGCTCGAGGCGGTCACCACCCCCGAGCGCCCCGTCAGCGAGAGCCTCGCCGGGCAGAGGGTCACCGTCACCGGGACCTTCGTCGCCGACGACACCACCGTCCTGACCGGCCGCACCGGGGGTGGGAAGTACCAGACCGTCGGGCACCTGGTGGACTCGGACGGTGGGGCGAGCCTCCCGGTCGTCATCGGGTGGTCCGACCAGCGGTCGGCCGCCGTCGCCGGGGGCGAGCGCCTGGCGGACGGGCAGACGCTCACGATCCAGGGTCGCTACTACCCGGCCGAGTCGCCTGACCAGGACGCCTACAAGAAGGGCGAGTACTCCGCCGTCGCGCCCGCCCGGTTCGTGAACACCTGGCAGGCCTTCGACGACCGCATGTACCTCGGGTACGTCGTCGCCGACGGCGCCACCGCGAAGGCCGCCGACCTCGGCACCATCGCCGACCGTGCACCGTCGCGCGAGGTCCAGTTCGACTGGCTCAACCTGTTCTACGCGATCGAGTGGGTCGTGTTCGCCGGCTTCGCCGTGTTCCTCTGGTACCGGTTCGTGAAGGACGCCTGGGAGCGCGAGCAGGAAGAGGAGCGCGAGGCAGCGCTCGCCACCGAAGCCGACGCGCTCCGACGGTAGGATTGCAGGCATGGCCCTGACCGTCCGAACCCGTGACATCCCCAAGATCCCGGGGGCGGTGAAGTGGTACCGCGTCTCGGCGTACATCACCGGTGTGCTGCTGCTCGCCCTGGTGGTCGAGGTCATCATCAAGTACACGCCGCTGCAGCTCGAGATGCAGCTCGGCAACGGTCCGTTCTTCGTGCCCAACGGCACGGCGGGCGAGACCCCGGGCACGTTCAACCTGTCGATCGCGATCCTCATCGCCCACGGCTGGCTGTACGTGCTCTACCTGTTCACTGACTTCCGTCTGTGGAGCATCATGCGCTGGAGGCCGTCGCGCTTCCTGCTCATCGCCCTCGGGGGCATCATCCCGTTCATGTCCTTCGTGGTCGAACACCGCATGCAGCAGCAGGCCATGGACACCTACCACGAGCTGATCGCTGCCCAGCAGCGTGAGAAGGAGGCCGCTCGGTGAGCGAGACCGAACAGCGTCCCGTCCTCGTCGTCGACTTCGGGGCCCAGTACGCGCAGCTCATCGCGCGTCGGGTCCGTGAAGCGAACGTCTACAGCGAGATCGTGCCGCACTCCATCACCGCGGACGAGATCCGCGCCAAGGACCCGGCGGCCATCGTGCTGTCCGGTGGTCCGTCGTCCGTGTACGAAGAAGGCGCGCCGTCCCTCGACGGTGACATCCTCGACCTCGGCGTCCCCGTGCTCGGCATCTGCTACGGCTTCCAGGCCATGGCGACCGCCCTCGGTGGCGAGGTCGCGAACACCGGTCTGCGCGAGTACGGCGCCACCGACGTGACGCTCGCCCCCGGCACCAGCACCCTGCTCGGCGACCAGCCGGCGGACCAGGTGACGTGGATGTCGCACGGCGACTCCGTGGCCAAGGCCCCGGCAGGCTTCGAGGTGCTCGCCTCGAGCGCATCGACGCCCGTCGCGGCGTTCGCGTCCGACGAGCGCAAGCTCTACGGCGTGCAGTGGCACCCCGAGGTCAAGCACTCCGTGTACGGCCAGGCCGTGCTCGAGAACTTCCTGCACCGTGCCGCGGGCCTGCCCGGCGACTGGAACTCCAGCAACGTCATCGAGGAGCAGGTCGCCCGCATCCGCGAGCAGGTCGGCTCCGCACGGGTCATCGCCGGGCTCTCCGGTGGTGTCGACTCCGCCGTCGCCGCAGCCCTGGTGCACAAGGCCGTCGGCGACCAGCTCACCTGCGTCTTCGTCGACCACGGGCTCCTGCGTGCCGACGAGCGCAAGCAGGTGGAAGAGGACTACGTCGCCTCCACCGGTGTCCGGCTCATCACGATCGACGCCGAGCAGCAGTTCCTCGACGCCCTCGCCGGCGTGAGCGACCCCGAGCAGAAGCGCAAGATCATCGGGCGCGAGTTCATCCGCACGTTCGAGGGCGCGGCCGAGGCACTCGTGCTGGAGGCGCAGGCTTCCGACTCTGATGCCGAGGTCAAGTTCCTCGTGCAGGGGACCCTGTACCCGGACGTCGTCGAGTCCGGCGGCGGAGCGGGCACCGCGAACATCAAGTCGCACCACAACGTCGGCGGCCTGCCCGAGGACATGACGTTCGAGCTCGTCGAGCCCCTGCGCACCCTGTTCAAGGACGAGGTCCGTGCGGTCGGCCGCGAGCTCGGGCTGCCCGAGGTCATCGTCGGTCGCCAGCCGTTCCCCGGCCCGGGCCTGGGCATCCGCATCGTCGGCGAGGTCACGAAGGAGCGGCTCGAACTGCTCCGCGCGGCCGACAAGATCGCTCGCGAAGAGCTCACCGCGGCCGGCCTCGACCAGGAGATCTGGCAGTGCCCGGTCGTGCTGCTCGCCGACGTCCGCTCCGTGGGCGTGCAGGGCGACGGCCGGACCTACGGGCACCCGATCGTGCTCCGTCCGGTCTCGTCCGAGGACGCCATGACCGCCGACTGGACGCGTCTGCCGTACGACACCCTCGCGAAGATCTCGAACCGCATCACGAACGAGGTGCCCGACGTCAACCGGGTCGTGCTCGACGTCACGTCGAAGCCGCCGGGGACGATCGAGTGGGAGTAGGGCTCCCCAGAGCAACGGAAGGCCCGGGACGCGTCAGGCGTGCCGGGCCTTCCGTGCGTCCGGGGGCGGCGTCGCCGGGGTCGTGGGCGTGGGCGCTGTTGGGGCCGTTGAGTGGTCACAACACCCCGCGGGCCCGATGCCGAGCGGTCAGGAACTGTCGGCTGGCCCCGGCCCCGGCGACACTTCGTGACCACTCGGCGGGCGTTGGCGGGGTGTTGTGACCAATGGGCCACCCCCGCCGCCGCTCCCGCCAGCACCGCCGGCCCGGGAACGACGAAGGGCCCCGGCAGCGCCGGGGCCCTTCGCGTGTGCGGTGGTACTAGTTGCGCGAGCTGCTCGCGATGATGGCGAGGATGCGCAGGATCTCGAGGTACAGCCAGACGATCGTCATGATCAGGCCGAACGCAGCGGTCCAGGCGTAGATCCGGGGAGCGCCACGACGGACACCGGTCTGGATCTGGTCGAAGTCGAGGATCAGCGAGTACGCCGCCATGACCACGACGAGGATGCCGATGATCACACCGAGCGGGATGCCGAAGATCGTGATGCCGAGTGCGCCGAACGCGGTGTTCGTCACGCCGGTCCACATCAGGACCAGGTTGATGAGCGAGAACACCATGTACCCGACCATCGCGACGAGGAAGAAGCGCGTGGCCTTCGGTGTGGCGCGGACCTTGCCCGATGCGAACAGCGCGAGCGTCACGGCGAAGACACCGAGCGTCCCGAACACCGCCTGGGTGACGATGCCACCCCACATCGAGTTGTACGCGCCGGAGATGCCACCCACGAACAGACCCTGGGCGAAGGAGTACGCCAGGACGAGGCCCGGGGAGGGCTTCTTCTTGAACATGTTCACGAGCGCCAGGACGAACCCGACGACGGCGCCGATGATCCAGACGATCGGGGGCAGGTTCCAACCGGCCACGGCGCCGACGACGAGCACGCCGAACGCGAGCAGCGTCTTGACGATGGTGTCTTCGTACGACATGCGGTCGGTGTCCACCGGGGACGCAGTCGGGCGGTCGTACATGTACTGCAGCTGCTCGGGGGTCATGCCGCCCTGGGCCTGCTGCGGGGTCTGTCCCCAGCCGGCCTGCTGCTGACCAGCACCGCGCCCGCCCCAGGTGTTTGCCCCCTGTGCGTTGAAGGCGGGGGACTGGTCGAAACCGGGCTTGAAGGCCATGGTGTCCTCTTCCTAGGAGATTCGAGTCCTCTCAGCCTAGGGGCGCTCGGTCGCGGAAGGCTGAGGATTCGCGGCGAGCGGACGCGGACCCATCGGGCCCCGACGGGGGAAGCCTAGGGTCGCCCGCTGCACGCGCGCCCCGAGGACGTCGAGAGTCCGCCGTCGAGCCCGTCGAGCCCGTCGAGCCCGCCCGCCCGGACGGCAGCGCCGGGTACAGCCACGTGACGAGCGCGACCGAGATCGTCATGAGCAGGAACCACGCCACGATCTTCGTCGGCGCCACCGGCTGCCACACCGCGAGCTGTGCCGGGTAGCTCCACGCCCCGGCCCAGGTCGCGACGTTCTCGGCTGCCCAGATGAACACCGCGACGAGGCCCATCGCGACGAGCACGGGCATCCGCAGTGTCGCCCGGTGGATCCGGACGTGCATGGTCGTGCGGGCGAAGAGCAGCAGCACGAGCGTGAGGAGCAGGTACCGGGCGTCGGCGACGAAGTGGTGGCCGAAGAAGTTCAGGTAGATCCCGCACGCCACGACCGCCAGCAGCCACTGCCGCGGGTACCGGTCGAACCGCAGGTCGAACAGCCGGTACACCCTGACCATGTACGACCCGACGGCGCCGTACATGAAGCCCGAGAACAGCGGCACCCCGGCGACGACGAACAGCCCTCCGGGTTCGTAGGTCCACGAGCCCATGTGGGTCTTGAACACCTCCATCGCGGTGCCGACGACGTGGAACAGCAGCACGACGCGGAGTTCGCGGACGGTCTCGAGCCCGAACACGAGCATGCCGACCTGCAGCAGCACGGCCGCGATCGTCAGCACGTCGTTCCGCATCGCCGCCGGCACGGTCAGGTGCACCACGGCCATGGTCGTGAGCAGCAGCGCCCCGAACGCGCACGCCCAGGCCTGCTTCGCGCCGAACACCAGGAACTCGGTGACGAACACACGGACGGGCCGGTGCGGTTGGTGCCCGGCGTCGAGCAGACGGCGTGCGGCCCGGTCGATCCGGGCCTCGACGGCGGTGGAGAGCGAACGGACGGTCATGCGGTGATGCTCCGCGTCGTCGCTGGGAACAGCGGCGCTCGGAGCGACGGGTGTGTCCCCAGACACAGGCGCCCGCTGGTCACCCGCGGCAAGTAGGGTCGCGCCATGACCCTCGTGATCGCCCACCGCGGTGCGTCCGGCTACCGTCCCGAGCACTCGCGGAGCGCGTACGACCTCGCGATCGAACTCGGCGCCGACGCGATCGAACCGGACCTGGTGCCCACGAAGGACGGCGTGCTGGTGCTCCGGCACGAGAACGAGGTCTCGGGCACCACGGACGTCGCCGACCACCCCGAGTTCCGGCACCTGCGCACGACGAAGACCGTCGACGGCCAGACCCTGACCGGCTGGTTCACCGAGGACTTCACGTGGGCCGAGCTGCAGACGCTCCGCACCCGCGAGCGCCTGCCGGTGCTCCGCCCGGGATCCGCCGAGCACGACGGTGTGCAGCCGATCCTGCGGCTCGTCGACCTGCTCGCCGTCCTCGATGCCGCACCCCGCCCGGTCGGGCTCGTCGCCGAGGTCAAGCACGCCGCGTACTTCGCCCGCGCCGGGTTCCCGATGGGTGAACTCGTCGACGCCGCGCTCGGCGAGGCCGGGTGGCGGCGGGACGAGCGGCTCACGGTGGAGAGCTTCGAGAAGGGCGTGCTGCGCGACCTGCGCGAGCGGGGGACCGGTGGTCGACTCGTGTACCTCCAGGAGGCCCGTGGCAGCGCCGCGGACGAGGTCGCGTCCCACGGATCGCTCGCCCCCACCTACGCCGCCGAGCGCTCCGAGGACGCGCTCGCGTCGTTCGCGACCGAGTTCCACGGCATCAGCGTCGACCTCGGCACCCTGATGGCCGGCGTCGACAGCGTCGCGCTCGACGACCCGACGCCGGTGCGCAGCGCGATCGTCGACCGCGCCCACGCCGCGGGGCTCGCGGTGTACACGTGGACCCTCCGGCCGGAGAACCGGTTCCTGCCGTCGCCGTTGCGTCGTGGTGGCGACGTCGCGGCGTTCGGCGACTGGGAGCGGTGGTTCACGTCCGTGATCCGCACCGGACTCGACGGGGTGTTCGCCGACCACCCTGACCTGGCGGTGCTCGCCCGGTCCGCTGTCGGGGGTCCCGCCTAGACTGTCCCGGACATGACGATCGTGCTCGACCCCTTCGAATCGACGCCCGAGCCGGGCGCCGGTGCCCGCGCGTACGAAGACCCGTTCACCGCGGGTCTGAACCCCCAGCAGAAGGAAGCCGTCGAGTACCGCGGCGAGTCCCTGCTGATC
Organism: Curtobacterium sp. MCPF17_003; assembly: GCF_003224385.1. Taxonomy (NCBI): domain Bacteria; kingdom Bacillati; phylum Actinomycetota; class Actinomycetes; order Micrococcales; family Microbacteriaceae; genus Curtobacterium; species Curtobacterium sp. MCPF17_003. The sequence continues at coordinate 214,416 of NZ_QKLC01000004.1, forward strand.
GTGGCCGGTGCCGGTTCCGGCAAGACGAGCGTGCTCACCCGCCGCATCGCGCTGCTGCTCGCCAACCGCGAAGCCTGGCCGTCGCAGATCCTGGCGATCACGTTCACGAACAAGGCCGCGGCCGAGATGCGCGAGCGCGTCCGGGCCCTGGTCGGTGGCGAGGCCGAGGGGATGTGGATCTCCACGTTCCACTCGGCGTGCGTGCGCATCCTGCGGCGCGAAGCCGAGCGGTTCGGGTTCCCGCAGTCGTTCACGATCTACGACTCCGCCGACTCCAAGGCGCTGCTGAAGCGGATCATCAAGGAGCTCGAGGCCGACTCCCTCGGGCTGACCGTCGGCGCCGCGGCGTCGAAGATCTCGAAGCTCAAGAACGAGCTGCAGGACATCGACACCTACGCGCGCAACATCAACGTGAACGACCCGCAAGAGGTCATGTTCACCGAGGTGTTCCGGCGCTACACGAACGAACTCCGCCGGGCGAACGCGTTCGACTTCGACGACCTCATCGGCCAGACGGTGTTCCTGTTCCGGGCCTTCCCGGACGTCGCTGCCCTGTACCAGCGCCGCTTCCGGTACATCCTGGTCGACGAGTACCAGGACACGAACCACGCCCAGTACGCCCTGATCCGTGAGCTCACCCGCCCGGTGCCGGTCGAGCAGGTCGACAAGCTCGAGGACTCCGGCCAGCACGTCGCCCGGATGCGGGAGACCGACGGGTCGATCGCCCCCGCGTCCCTGACGGTGGTCGGCGACTCCGACCAGTCGATCTACGCGTTCCGCGGGGCGGACATCCGCAACATCGTCGAGTTCGAGCGGGACTTCCCGAACTCCAAGACGATCCTGCTCGAGCAGAACTACCGCTCGACGCAGAACATCCTCGACGCGGCGAACGCCGTCATCGCGAACAACTTCGACCGCCAGGCGAAGAGCCTGTTCACCGACGTCGGTGCCGGCGAGAAGATCGTCGGCTTCACCGGGTACACCGGCCACGACGAGGCGCAGTTCGTCGCCGACGAGATCCAGCGCCTGCGTGAAGACGGCATGGACTACCGCGACATGGCGGTGTTCTACCGGACCAACTCGCAGACCCGTGCGCTCGAGGAGATCTTCATCCGTGCGGCGATCCCGTACCGGGTGCTCGGCGGCACGAAGTTCTACGAGCGCGCCGAGATCAAGGACGCCATGGCGTACCTGATCACCGTCGCCAACCCGGCCGACCCGATGGCCCTGCGCCGCATCCTCAACGTGCCCAAGCGCGGCATCGGCTCGGTCACCGAGACCACGCTGCAGCGCTACGCCGACGAGCACGAGACCACGATGCGCGACGCCCTGCGGCACGCGGGCGAGCTCGGGTTCGGGCCGAAGGTGCGGAACGCCATCACCGAGTTCGCGGCGCTGCTCGACTCCGTGTCCGAGAAGGCCCCGACGCAGCCGGTGGTCGACACCCTGACGCAGCTGCTCGACGGCTCCGGGCTGCTCGACAACCTGCGGAAGTCGCCCGACGCGCAGGACGCAGCCCGTGCCGACAACATCGACGAGCTCGTGGCCGTGACGCGTGAGTTCCAGAAGAACAACCCCGAGGGCACGCTGTCGGACTTCCTGACCGAGGTCTCGCTGGTCGCCGCGGCGGACGAGCTCGACGACTCTTCGGGAACGGTGTCGCTGATGACGCTGCACACCGCGAAGGGCTTGGAGTACGACGCGGTGTTCCTGACCGGCGTCGAGGAAGACCTGCTTCCGCACCGGATGTCCGCCAACGAACCCGGCGGGCCGTCGGAAGAGCGCCGGCTGTTCTACGTGGGCATCACCCGCGCCAAGAAGGTCCTGTTCCTGTCCCTCGCGATGACCCGCGCCCAGTTCGGCGACGTGAACGTGGCGATGCCCTCGCGCTTCCTGCAGGAGATCCCCGAGGGGCTCATCGAGTGGAAGCAGTCCCCGGGCATGGCGAACAGCCGTGGTGGCACGCAGCCCCGCGCCCTGAACGCCAAGCGCGACGGCGGCTTCGGCGGCGGCGGCGGTGGCGGTGGCTACCGCGGTGGTGGCGGCTGGGGCGGCGGCTCGTACGACCGCGCAGCGGCGGCCTCGAAGACCCGCCCGAAGACCGAGTGGGCGAACCGGGTGTCCGGGCAGGTGCGCGACAACGGCGACATGGAACTCGTCGCCGGCGACCGCATCAAGCACGTCGACTTCGGTGAGGGCACGGTGTCCGCGGTGACGGGTCAGGGTGCCAAGCGCATCGCCGAGATCGCGTTCGACTCAGCGGGCCGCAAGAAGCTCCTCATCAAGATCGCCCCGATCGAGAAGCTGTAGGAGCTCTCACCGGTCCACACCGAACCGGCAGCCGCGGCCGGTCCGGAGTTCACGGAACGGAGCCGGGCGTTCCCCTGTGATCGGCAGCACCCCGGCCGTCGCGGATGATGACCGCGACGCCCGCTGCGGCCCGCACACCCCGGTCATCCTCACGACGCACGCCCTCGTCTCGCCGGGCGGGGATGCCTGGCCCGTCCGGCAGACGAGCGTCTGACACGCACGGCCGGACAGGCACCCCTCGTTCGGGTGGCACGATCACGGTTTGTGAGGTTAGCCTTACCTAACGTGACACCTCCCATCGAACTCCTGACCACCGCCACCGCCGAGCGCTACCGCTCCGCCGTGACGTCCACGGTGGACCGCCTGGCCGACCGCTTCGCCGCCGCCGACCGTCCGACGACCGACACCGCTCCCGAGGTCCTCCGGGCCCGGGTGCAGGACGTCGACCTCGACGCCGAACCCCTCGGGACGGACCGTGCACTCGCCGAACTCGACGAGCTGTTCGTCCGCGAGGCCGTCTGGTTCCACGACCCGGCGTACCTCGCGCACCTGAACTGCCCGGTCGCGCTGCCCGCGGTCGCCGCCGAGTCGGTCCTGGCCGCCGTGAACCCGTCGGTCGACACCTGGGACCAGTCCCGGATCGGCACCGAGATCGAGCGGCACGTCGTCGCCTGGCTCGCCGGTCGGATCGGGTTCGCCGCGGGGGACGGCGTCTTCACCTCGGGCGGCTCGCAGTCGAACCTGCAGGCCCTGCTGCTGGCGCGCGAGGCCCTCGGCACCAGCGGCACCGTGTTCACGACCGCGGAGACCCACTTCAGCATCGCGAAGTCGGCGCGGCTGCTCGGGCTCGAGGCCGTGGTCGCCGTCGCCACCGACCACGCCGGCCGGATGGTGCCGGCCGCCCTCGCCGAGGCGATCGCCGCCGCCCGCGCAGCCGGGCAGACGCCGATGGCCGTCGTCGCCACCGCCGGCACCACCGACCGCGGGGTGATCGACCCGCTCGAGCCGATCGCGGACGTCTGTGACCTCGAGGGAGTCTGGCTGCACGTCGACGCCGCGTACGGCTGCGGGCTGCTCGTGTCCCCGACCCGCCGGCACCTGCTCGACGGCGTCGAACGGGCCCGGAGCGTGACCGCCGACCTGCACAAGTCGTTCTTCCAGCCGGTGTCGTCGAGCGCCCTGCTCGTGCAGCGCCCGGAGGACCTGCGCCGCACCGCCTGGTACGCCGACTACCTGAACCCCGAGGACGCCGCCGAGCCGAACCAGGTCGACAAGTCCCTGCAGACGACCCGCCGGTTCGACGCCCTGAAGCTCTGGGCCACCCTGCGGGCGACCGGTGCCGACGCGATCGGTGCCGCGTTCGACGCCGTCATCGACCTCGCCGTGACCACCCACCGGATCGTCGAGGAGCACCCCGACCTGGTGCTCGTCGCGCCGACGCAGCTCAGCACGGTGCTGTTCCGCTGGCAGCCCGCCGGCATGACGGACGAGGCCGCCGACGCGCTGGTCGCCCCGATCCGCTCGGCCCTGCTCGCCGAGGGCCGGGTGCTCGTCGCCAAGACGGTCATCGACGGCCGGCCGTGCAACAAGCTCACGCTGCTCAACCCCGAGACCACCCCGGAGCAGATGCGCGCGTCGCTGGAGCACGTCGTCGCGACGGCCGCCCGGGTGCGCGCCGCCGCCACCACGACCGAGGGAGCGACCCGATGACCGCCGACCGCACCGCCGCCGACCGCACCACGGACCGCGCAACCGCCGCCGACCGCACCGCCGTGCACGACGTCGTCGGCATCGGCATCGGCCCGTTCAACCTCGGCCTCGCCTGCCTGACCGACCCGATCGCCGACCTCGACGCGGTGTTCCTCGACGGCGCCGACGGCTTCGCCTGGCACCACGGCATGATGCTGGACGACGCCACGATCCAGGTGCCGTTCCTCGCCGACCTGGTGACGATGGCCGACCCGACCTCGCCGTTCTCGTTCCTCGCCTGGCTCAAGGACACCGGGCGCCTGTACCCGTTCTACATCCGCGAGGACTTTCACCCCCTGCGCAGTGAGTACGACGCCTACTGCCGCTGGGTCGCCGACCGCCTCGACACCCTGCGGTGGGGCCGCCGGGTGACCGCCGTCGAGCACGACCCGGTCACCGACACGTTCGCGGTGCACGCCGAGACCGATCAGGGTCCCGAGACGTACCGCGCACACCACGTCGTCGTGGGCATCGGCACCGAGCCGTCCGTCCCCGCCCCGCTGCGCGGGATCGGCGGACCGGCCGTCCACTCCGCCGAGTTCCTGCCGAACCGCGACGCACTGCGCGACGCCGGGTCGATCGCCGTCGTCGGCAGCGGGCAGTCCGCCGCCGAGGTCTACCGCGAACTGCTCGAGGACATCCGGCAGGACGGCTACCGCCTCGACTGGATCACGCGTTCGCCCCGGTTCTTCCCGATGGAGGACACCAAGCTCACCCTCGAGATGACGAGCCCGGAGTACACGGACCACTTCCACGGGCTGCCCGAAGCCGTCCGCGACCGCCTCGGGCGCGAGCAGCGTGGCCTGTACAAGGGCATCAGCGCCGACCTGGTCGACGACCTGTACGACCAGCTCTACCGGATCAGTGCGCGCGGGCCGGTCCCGACGACGCTCCGGACCGAGACGAGCGTCGTCGACGCCGCCTGGCTCGCCGACCGCGGCGCGTACCGGCTGACGCTCCGGCACGAGCAGCTCGACCAGACGTACGAGCACGAGGTCGAGCAGCTGGTGCTGGCCACCGGGTACACCCCGCGGGTCCCGCGGTTCCTCGACCCGGTCGAGCACCTCGTCGCCCGCGACTCCCGCGGTCGCCTGGCCGTCGCCCGCGACCACCACGTCGACACCCTGGGCGGACGCATCTGGGTGCAGAACGCCGAGGAGCACACGCACGGCCTGACCGCGCCCGACCTCGGCATGGGTGCGTGGCGGAACGCGTCGATCATCCGGTCCGTCACGGGTCGCCCCGTGTACGGCCTGGAGGCCCGGATCGCCTTCCAGGAGTTCGGCCTGCCCGCCTCGGAGCCGTCCACCGCCCGCCCCGGCGCCGCGGAGCGCGCGCCGGCCCGGCCCGCGTCCGAGCGTGCGGAGGTGTCCGCATGAGCGCCGTCGTCGACAGCACCGGTGTGACGGGCAGCGATGGCACGGGCACTGCGACGGTCGACGCGCACGGGGCGACCGCGTCCGGGGGAGCCGAGTCGGGCCTCCTGACCGTCGAACCCGTGGACCCGGAACGGGACGCCGCCGTCGTGCAGTCGTGGCTCACCCACCCGGCGTCGTCGTGGTGGGAGATGGGCGACCTCGACGTGGACGGCGTGCGCGCCTACCTGGCCGGAGTGCAGGCGGACCCCGCGCAGGCAGCGTGGCTCGGCCGCCGGAACGGCGAACCGTGCTTCCTGGCGGAGACCTACGACCCCTCCGCCGTCCTGCTCACCGACGTGTGGGCGGCCGAACCCGGCGACGTCGGCATGCACCTGCTCGTCGCGCCGGTGCCCGTCGAGGGTCGTGTCCACGGCCTGACCAGCGCGGTGATGCGTGCCGTCGTCGAGCACTGCCGGGACGCCCTCGGCGCGCGCCGGGTCGTCGTCGAACCGGACGTGCGGAACACCGCCGTCCAGGCGAAGAACGCCGAGGTCGGGTTCCGCGCGCTGCGCCAGGTGGACGTCGACGGCAAACGGGCCCTGCTGTCGGTGCTCGACACCGACCGGATCGGCGAGACCGACGACGACGGGCCGGCCGCACACCTGCGACCCGAGCACCTGGAACCCGCCGAACGGCACCTCGTCGCGAAGGCGATCGCGGAGTTCACCCACGAACGGCTGATCGCACCCGTGCCCGACGGGGACGGGTGGCGGCTCGACGCGGGGGAGTCGACCTACCGGTTCCGCGCACGGCAGCACGTGCTCGAGCACTGGTCGGTGGACGAGGCCTCGCTGACGCGGACCCGTGCGGGGGTGCCGGCGCCGCTCAGCGCGCAGGAGCTCGTGCTCGAACTGCGCGCGGTGCTCGGGATCCCCGACGAACTGCTCGGCACGTACCTGGAGGAGATCGCGTCGACGCTGGCGAGTGCCGCGGCGAAGCACCGGCGGGGCGGTCCGTCGGCTGCGCAGTCGGCGCGGGCGCGGTCCGGGGGATCCGTCGACGCCGCTGTTGCCTCCTTCCAGGACGTCGAGTCGGCGATGACCGAGGGACACCCGGCGTTCGTCGCCGCCAACGGCCGGATCGGGTTCGGGCTCGACGAGTACCGGGCGTTCGCGCCGGAGTCCGGCGGCCGGTTCCGGTACCGGTGGCTCGCCGCTCGACGCGAGCACACGCACCTGGCGCTCGCCGCGGACCGGACCGAGCAGGCGCACTGGGAGTCAGAGCTGTCGCCGGCTGTCGTGGCCGGGTTCCGTGCCACGCTGGAGCGTCGCGGGCTCGACCCCGACGACTACGTGTGGCTTCCCGTGCACCCGTGGCAGTGGCAGCACCGGATCGCCGTGACCTTCGCACCCGACCTGGGCCGACAGGACCTGGTCGACCTGGGCGAGGGACCCGACGAGTACCAGCCGCAGCAGTCCATCCGCACCGCGTTCAACCGCACCGAGCCGGCACGGTCGTACGTGAAGACGGCGCTCGCCGTGCAGAACATGGGGTTCCTGCGGGGGATGTCCCCCGCGTACATGCGGAACACCCCGGCCGTGAACGACTGGGTCGAGTCGATCGTCTCCGCCGACCCCACGCTCGCCGCTGCCGGGTTCTCGGTGCTCCGGGAGCACGCCGCCATCGGCTACACGGGAGACGCCTACCACCGGGTCGACGTGTCCTCGCCGCAGCGCAAGATGCTCGCGGCGCTGTGGCGGGAGAGCCCGCTGCCGCGGGTGACGGACGGCGAGCGACTGCTGACGATGGCGGCGCTGCTGCACCGGGACGCCTCGGGGAACGCCGTGGTCTCGGCGCTGATCGAGGCCTCCGGTCTGCCCGCCGACGTCTGGGTCCGGCGCTGGCTCGACGCCTACCTGCTGCCCGTCGTGCACTGCCTGACCGTGCACGACCTGGTGTTCATGCCGCACGGCGAGAACCTGGTGCTCGTCGTGCGCGACGGCGTCGTGGTCCGCGCCGTGATGAAGGACATCGGTGAAGAGGCCGCGGTGCTCGGGCGGCACGACGACCGCCCGGTACCCGCCGACATCGACCGGATCGTGCACCCGGTGCCCGACGACGAGGCCGCGCTCGCGGTGTTCACCGACGTGTTCGACGGGGTGCTGCGGTTCGTCGCCGCGATCCTCGACGACGACGAGGTGCTGCCGGAGTCCCGCTTCTGGCAGGTCGTGGGGGAGTGCGTCGACGCCCACGCCGACGCGCACCCGGACCGCCGTCGTCCCCTGGACCTGCGGGTGCCGACGTTCGAGCACTCGTGCCTGAACCGGTTGCAGCTGCGGAACACCCTGTCGATGGTGGACCTGGCGGACCAGTCGGCGTCGCTCATCCGGGCGGGGGTGATGGCGAACCCGATCGGGCGGTAGGGGGCGGGGCCTCGGAGCCGCGCCGGCTACGGCTGCAGGCGGGTGGCCGACCAGGCACCCTCGGCGAGTGCGTACTGCAGTCGTCGGTGCATCCGGTCACGGCTGCCGTGCCAGAACTCCACGATGTCGGGCTCGAGACGCCAGGCAACCCACCGTGCCGGACGGGGGACGTCGTCGCCGGAGTCGTCGAGCAGGTCGTTCGCGTCGTCGATCAGGTCCTGCAGGGTCCGCGGCTCGAGCACGGCCGACTGGTCCGCGATGGCCGTCGCCGCGCGTGACTTCGGGGAGCGGTCCGCGAACAGGGCGTCGGACTCGGCGTCCGACAGTCGCACGACGTGGCCCTCGAACCGGAGCTGCTGCATCGTCTCGCGCCAGTACGCCTGCAGGGCCGCGTGCGGGTTCTCGGCGAGCTGCCGGCCCTTCGGGCTGTCCTCCGACGTCCCGAAGACCAGTCCGTCCGCCTCGATGCGCTTCACGTCGACCGTGCGAGCGGACACGCGGCCGTCGGCCCCGGCCGTGGCGAGGGTCATCGACAACGGCTCGGAGACCTGTCGGTCCTTCGCCGCGGACAGCCACTCGCGAGCGAGGTCGAGCGGAGACGCCGGCGGGCTGTCGAACTCGGGCAGGTGCAGGGAGTCGTCACCGGAGAGCGGGGCAGAGGACATGCACCCACCCAACCGTGCGCCGGCGGTCGGCGCTCAGGGAGTCCGGCGGTGACGCACCGAACGGGTCACGTGACGTGTCGCCCCGCGGTCCGCCGCATCGCCCGCAGCAGCAGCGGACCCGGCAGTCGCAGCAGCGCCCTCGGCACCAGCGCCCGCACCCCGGCCACCACCCGGACGGTGCGCCGGAAGCGCCGTTCCTCCCGCGGCCCCCACGCGAAGCCGTACGCCGTGCGCACCCGTTCCGGCAGCATCCCCACGGTCACGACGCGGACGAGGGGCATCGCCGCCCGCACCCACAGCGGCGCGAACCGCGGGTGCAGCAGGTCACGGACGACCCCGCGGGCGTCGTCGGTGACCTCGAGCCCCTCCAGCGTCCGCTGCCAGTACCGGTCGAACGCCGCCACCGAGGTCGGCCAACGCTCCTGCGGCACCCGCAGCGCGGTCGCGATCGGGGCGTAGGCGGCGAGGACCTGCTCGGCGCGGGCCGCGGAGACGCGTGTGCCGAACAGCTCGTGCGCCCGCCGGGCGGAGTCGAACAGGGTCGCGGCCACCCAGAGCTGCCGGTCGACGTCGTCGGCGCCGGCGACGGGCCGGTGCGCACGGTTGACGAAGCCGGCAGCGGTCGCCGAGTCGGTCTCCGTGCCGATGACGACGGCGTAGACGAACATCAGGGTGTGGGCGAGCCGCTGCTGGGGTCGCCGGGCGAAGTCCGAGTGCCGTCGGACACCGGCCGCGACGACCGGGTCGGCGATCTGCAGCAGGATGGCGCGGCCGCCCGCGGCCACGGGTGTGCTGTCGGCGAGGAACCGACGCAGGTGACGGTCGTGGACGCGCCCAGCAGGCGGACGGGAGGCACGGCGCGGGTCGTGCGTCGCGCCTCCAGGCCCTGGGGTGCTCACGCTGCACCCCGTCGGCGTCGCGCCCACAGGACGGGCCGCAGGTCCACGGCGATCGCCGCGAGGAGCGCGACTGCGCCGACGACCAGGGCGACGAGTGCGTACGAGGCGTCGGCCGGTGCACCGGTCAGGGCGAGGAGCGTCACGACGAGCCAGATCGCGGGGAGCGGCCAGAGGCGGGTCGGCGATCCGGTGACGACCGCACCGACGACGCCGACGACGAGGAGCGGGACCCAGCGACCACCGGGCTCCGAGCGGGCGGCGAGGTGTGCCGCGGCGGCGATCAGGAGCATCACCGCCACCGCCAGCAGCCGCGCTGCCGAGGGCATGCTGCGGACGCTGGCACGGACTCGTCGGGACACGGCCCGATGCTACCGAGCCGTGTCCCGGGGGGCCTGATCAGCTCAGAGCGGCTTCGTGCCGAGGTCGTTGCCGAGGTCGGCGCGGTCCTCGTCCTGCTCGTTCTCGTGCTCCCACAGGTCGGGCGAGCCCTCGCGCGGGGAGCCACCGGTCGGACCGTCGTCGGAGCCGTCACCGGGTTGCGGCTCCACGGTCTCGCCGGCGACCGCGTCGTTCGTGACCGTCTGCAGGGACTCCTCGGCCTCGTCCGCCTCGTACGGGCCGACGTGCTCACGGTCGATGTCGTCGTCGCGACGCTGCTGGGACTCGAAGTCGTCGACGGGGCTGATGCCGGGGTCGCTCATGGTGGTTCCTTTCCGTTGCGGGCCTCCTGCCTACCCGTCGGCGCTTGGCGGCCGTCCGGTTTCGTGTCGTGTTCACCCGGACGTCACCTGCCGGTCACACCGCCACGGCAGCATCGCCGATGCTCGGGGGAGTGGAGCGCGGTCGCCGACGGGTGGTCGAGCGACCGCGCCTTCCCCGCCCGGGTCGTCGGGGTCGGTGCGCTGGCCGCCTGCGCTTTCGTCCCTGGTCCGTTCAGACGCGTTCGAGCAGGTCGCGTTGCTCGACGTCGGCGAGTGCGAGGGTGCGGTAGCCGGCGGACTCGAAGAACACCGTGATGCGGTCCTCTTCCGTGCTCATCACCACGCCCGTGCCCCACTCCGCGTGCTCGACGCGCGCATCCGGCGGCCACGCTTCGTCGTTCGCACCGTCGGCGACGTGTGCAGAGGCGTCGCGGGCCGTGCCGGACGAGCAGGTGTCGCAGTTCCCGCACGGCTCCGGCAGCTCGTCGCCGAAGTAGCCGAGCAGGAACTGCCGGCGGCACCCGGTCGTCTCGGCGAGCTGGCGCATCATCGCGATGCGGGATTCCTCGACCCGTTCCCGTTCGGCGGCACGGTCGGCTGTGGCACGGGCAGCACGGTCGGCGTCCTGCGGGCCGTCCGGCACCCGGGAGACACCGTCGACGTCGTCGCGCAGGGCACCGGCGTCGAGCAGGGCGTTGAGTGCTCGACCGGCGGTGCGGGACGACAGACCAGAGGCCTCCACCAGTGCGGAGCGGGCGATCGAGCCGGTCGCCGGGACGGCATCGAACACGGCCCGGACCGAGGCCGGCCGCGGCGAGCCGGACGCGAAGAACGTGCGCAGGCCGAAGTCCTCGGCGCGGTAGTGCAGGGTGGCGCCCGCCGGTTCGGCATCCCGCCCGGCCCGTCCGATCTCCTGGTAGTAGGCGTCGATCGACTCGGGGACGTCGGCGTGCACGACGTACCGGACGTCGGGCTTGTCGATGCCCATGCCGAAGGCACTCGTCGCGACCACCACGTCGACGCCGCCGTCCAGGAACCCGGTGTGCACGGCCTCGCGCTCCGCCACCCGCATGCCGGCGTGGTACGGCTGCGCACGGCGACCGCGGGCGGCGAGGGCGTCGGCGTACTCCGTGGTCGCGGCGCGGGTGGCGACGTAGACGACCGTGGGCCCGTCGAGCTCGGCGACCTGGTCGACCACGGCCTGGCGCTTCTCGGCGTCCTCGGCGTGCCGGACCACCTCGAGCCGGATGCCGGGACGGTCGAACCCGGAGGCGAGCACGAACGGGTCGCGCATGCCGAGCCGCTCGACGATGTCGTCCCGCACCGGAGCGGAGCCCGTCGCGGTCAGGGCGAGCAGCGGCGGGCGGCCCAGGCGCTCCGCGACCTCGCCGAGCGCCAGGTAGTCCGGTCGGAAGTCGTGGCCCCAGGACGAGATGCAGTGCGCCTCGTCGACGGCGACCAGCGCGACCCCGGCATCGCGGAGGCGCTCGAGCACGTCGTCCTTCACCAGCTGCTCGGGGGCGAGGAACACGTACCCGACCTCGCCCGCGGCGACGGCGTCCCACGCATCGGCGACGTCCCGTGCCTTCTTCGTGGCGTTCAGGGCGACGGCGCGAGGGGCGTCGGGATGGTGCTCGAGCCCGACCACCTGGTCCTCCTGCAGCGCCACGAGCGGGGAGACGACCACGACGAGGCCGTCCAGCCCGAGACCGGCGACCTGGTAGATCGCGGACTTCCCCGATCCGGTGGGCATGACCGCCAGGGCGTCGCGGCGGTCGAGCACCGCGTCGATGACGGACTCCTGGTCGGGGCGGAGCGTCCAGCCGAAGACCTCGGTGGCACGGGTACGGAGTTCGGGTTGCACCGATCCACAGTGCCGAGCGGGACCTCGGGCCGGTCCCAGCGCTGCGCGCAGCGGCTCGTGCGGGTCGAGGCCGACCCGGGCCTGGTTCCCGTGCACCGGCCGTCCACCGAGCAGCGCTAGGCTGCGTGGCGGCCGTTGTCTCGACATCGAGCGACCCTCGATGTGGAGAGCGCGACCGGGAAACCGATGCCGATCGCACGAACCGTGCGGGAAGAAGAACAGCGTGGATCTTTTCGAGTATCAGGCCAGGGACCTCTTCGAGTCCTACGGCGTCCCCGTGTTGCAGGGGATCATCGCCGACACCCCCGAGCAGGCGAAGGCGGCGGCCGAGAAGATCGGTGGCGTCGTGGTCGTCAAGGCGCAGGTGAAGGTCGGCGGTCGCGGCAAGGCCGGCGGCGTGAAGGTCGCGAAGACCCCGGACGAGGCGTTCGAGCACGCGCAGGCGATCCTCGGCCTCGACATCAAGGGCCACACCGTCCAGCGCGTCATGGTCGCCCAGGGTGCCGACATCGCCGAGGAGTTCTACTTCTCCGTGCTGCTCGACCGGGCCAACCGCTCCTACCTCTCGCTGACCAGCGTCGAGGGCGGCATGGAGATCGAGCAGCTCGCCGTCGAGAAGCCCGAGGCGCTCGCCCGGGTCGAGGTCGACCCGCTGACGGGCATCGACAAGGCCGCCGCGCTCGAGATCGCCGCGCAGGCGAACTTCCCGGAGTCGCTCCGCGATCAGGTCGCCGACGTCTTCGTGAAGCTCTACGACGTCTACAAGGGCGAGGACGCGACCCTCGTCGAGGTGAACCCCCTCGTCCGCACCGGCGACGGCCAGATCCTGGCACTCGACGGCAAGGTGTCGCTCGACGAGAACGCCGACTTCCGGCACGAGGGCCACAAGCAGCTCGAGGACACCGCCAGCGAGGACCCGCTCGAGGCCAAGGCGAAGGCCCACGGGCTGAACTACGTCAAGCTCGACGGCCAGGTCGGCGTCATCGGCAACGGCGCGGGGCTCGTGATGTCGACCCTCGACGTCGTCGCCTACGCCGGTGAGCGCCACGGCGGCGTGAAGCCCGCCAACTTCCTCGACATCGGCGGCGGCGCCTCGGCCGAGGTCATGGCCAACGGCCTCGACGTCATCCTCGGCGACCCGCAGGTGAAGAGCGTGTTCGTGAACGTCTTCGGCGGCATCACCGCCTGCGACGCCGTCGCGAACGGCATCGTCGCCGCGCTCGGTATCCTCGGCGACGCGGCCACCAAGCCGCTCGTCGTGCGACTCGACGGCAACAACGTGGAAGAGGGTCGCCGGATCCTGGCGGAGGCAGCGCACCCGCTCGTCACCGTCGCCGCGACCATGGACGATGCGGCCGAGAAGGCCGCCGAACTCGCCGCCGCAGCGGCCTGAAGGGACTGACCATGTCGATCTTCCTCAACAAGGACTCCAAGGTCATCGTCCAGGGCATCACCGGTGGCGAGGGCACGAAGCACACCGCCCTGATGCTCAAGGCCGGCACGAACGTCGTCGGCGGTGTGAACGCCCGCAAGGCCGGCACCACCGTCACCCACGGCGACGTGTCGCTGCCGGTCTTCGGCTCGGTGCGCGAGGCCATCGACACCACCGGTGCCGACGTCTCGATCGTCTTCGTCCCGCCGGCGTTCGCGAAGGACGCCGTGACAGAGGCCATCGACGCCGAGATCCCGCTCGTCGTCGTCATCACCGAGGGCATCCCCGTGCAGGACTCGGCCGAGTTCTGGGCGCGCGCCAAGGCGAAGGGCGGCACGACCCGGATCATCGGGCCGAACTGCCCCGGCATCATCACCCCGGGGGAGTCCCTCGTCGGCATCACCCCGGCGACGATCACCGGCAAGGGCCCGATCGGGCTCGTCTCGAAGTCCGGCACCCTGACCTACCAGATGATGTACGAGCTCCGTGACCTGGGCTTCTCGACCGCCATCGGCATCGGCGGCGACCCGGTCATCGGCACCACGCACATCGACGCGCTCGCCGCGTTCGAGGCCGACCCCAGCACCTCGGCCATCGTGATGATCGGCGAGATCGGTGGCGACGCGGAAGAGCGCGCCGCCGAGTTCATCAAGGCGCACGTCACCAAGCCGGTCGTCGGCTACGTCGCGGGCTTCACCGCTCCCGAGGGCAAGACGATGGGCCACGCCGGCGCGATCGTGTCCGGTTCGGCCGGCACCGCCGAGGCGAAGAAGCAGGCGCTCGAGGCCGCCGGCGTCAAGGTCGGCAAGACGCCGTCCGAGACCGCCGCGCTGCTGCGCGAGGTCGTCGCCGCTCGCTAGTGACCAGCGCCCGGCAGACGGTCGGGAGGAAGCCGGGAGGCTCGGTGCGGGTTCCGCGCCGAGCCTCCCGTCGTTCCGGCTGCGGCTCACGTATCCTCGCTGCGATGAACCGCCTGGGAACCGCTCTGCTCGCCGCGATCGAGGCGATCGTGACGGTCGGCGTCGGCATCGGGATCGCCCTCGTGCCCCTGACACTGCTCTGGGGGTTCGAGTACGGCCTGCAGGTCGACTGGGACGTGTTCTGGAAGGCCACCGGCAGCGTGTGGCTCGTCGGGCACGGCGTCGACGTCTCGTTCCTGCTCGGGTCCGCACTCGCCGAGAGCACCGGGGTCAGCGGCGCCGCTGACCCCATCCACGTGACCCTCGCGGCCCTCGGGTTCGCGGTCGTGACGGCCTGGCTCGGCGCCCGCGCCGGACGTCGGTTCGCCGAGACGGAGCACCGCACCACCGGGCTGCTGGTCGGGACCGCCGCCGTCGCGCTCCTCGGTCTGGCCGTCGCGCTGTCGTCGACCTCCGCCGCCACCCGCCCCACGCTCTGGCAGGCCGTGGTGCTGCCGGCGCTCTGGTTCGGGATCCCCGCACTCGCCGCCTCCGAGGTCTGCCGTCGTCGCCGTGACCTGCCCGCCGACGCCGGCACCCAGCGCGTCATCGACCTGGTGGACCGCATCCCCGCCGTGTGGCGGTCCGTCGCCGGGTTCGGCCTGCGCGCCGGGACCGCCGCGACCGCCGTGGTCGTCGGGGTGGCCGCGGTGCTGGTCGGTCTGCTGCTCTTCACCTCGTTCGCCGAGGTCATCACCCTGTACGAGCAGTCGCACGCCGGGGTCATCGGCGGCGTCGCGCTCACCGTCGGGCAGCTCGCGTTCCTGCCGGACTTCGTCGGGTGGGCGACCTCGTGGCTGATCGGCCCCGGGTTCGCCATCGGCACCGGGTCGAGCGTGTCCCCGATCGCCACGACCCTGGGCCCCATCCCCGGTCTGCCGGTCTTCGGCGCGTTGCCGACCTCCGGTCACACCTTCGGGCTCGTCTGGATCCTCGTGCCGGTCATCGCGGGGTTCGCGATCGGCGGCTCGATGCGACCGCGGTTGGTGCGGGCGCTGGGTGCCGCCGACTCCGCGCTGCACCGTGCACTCGGTGGTGTCGTCGCAGGACTCGTGGCCGGTGTGCTCACGGGGCTGATCGCCTGGGTGTCGTCCGGTTCGTTCGGCCCCGGGCGCCTGGCCGACGTCGGCCCGGACGCCCTGGCGGTCGGTGGGTTCGCCGCACTCGAGGTCGGCCTGCCGGCGATCATCGCCCTCGCCGCGGGCAGTGACCTGGTCCGGCTGCCGGAGAGCGGATGGACGCGGGAGCGCTGGACCGAGGCCGACGATCCCGACGATGACCGCGACACGGCGCGCGCCGGGGTCGACCTCGGCGAGGGTTCCCTGCTCGCCGCGCTCGACCAGGCCGGTGCCGGGCGCACCACCGACGTGCACCGCTTCGTGGTCGAGGAGTCCCACGACGGGTCGACCGGTGCACGGCCCCGCGCGACGACCGAACGCCCGACCGGGCCGGTCAGCAGCGAGCCCGTCCGCAGCGCGTCGATCGGCAGCGAGCCGGCCGAGACGGCACCCGCACAGCCCGCCTCCGCACCCGCACCCGCACCCACGCCCGACGCACCGCGCGACCACGACACCGACCACGACGTCGAGCTCCCCGACTGGGCGAAGACCGATGCGGTGGCCGCTGACCGCCTGACCGCCGAGCCCGAACCGGAGCGCCGCAGTGCCGGGCGAGCAGCCCTGGGTGGCCTCCGCGACCGCCTGGCCGGTGCGGCCGAAGGTGTCCGAGGACGAGCCGGTGCACTCCGCGACCGCGTGACCGGCTCCGATGCCGAGCCCCAGCGCCCCGGCTCCGAGCGGCCCGCAGCGCCCGCCCCGGCAGCTGCACCCACCCCGGTACCGACCGACGCCCAGCCCGCGTTCCCGTGGAGCACCGAGGAGTTCGTCGCCGGCCGGGATGACGTGGACGAGACGGCGGAGGCGGACCGCGTGGACGTCGCGCCGGACACGCGTGCGCCCGCCTCGAGGCCGGCGGAGCAGTCCCGCCCGACGAAGTGGGACGTCACCGACCAGATCCCCGAGGACGAGCTGCCCTGGTGGCGGCAGCCGAAGGGCGACCGGTAACAGCGCCCGTCGACGCCGCGGCTCCCGGTAGGGTTGGTGCCGTGCTCGAACTGGTCGTCCTGATCTCCGGTACCGGGTCGAACCTCCGAGCCCTGCTCGAAGCGACCTTCGACGCCGAGTACCCCGCCCGTGTCGTCGCCATCGGTGCCGACCGTGACGCCGAGGGCCTCGGCCTGGGCGAGGAGTTCTCGATCCCGACCTTCACGGTGCCGTTCACCCGCTACGACTCGCGCGCCGAGTGGGGCCAGGCCCTGGCGGAGCAGATCCGCCCGTGGTCGCCCGACCTGCTCGTGCTCTCCGGCCTGATGCGCCTGCTGCCCCCGGCCGTGGTGTCCGAGTTCGCCCCGGGGATCATCAACACCCACCCGGCGTACCTGCCGGAGTTCCCCGGTGCCCACGGCGTACGGGATGCCCTGGCCGCCGGGGTCACCGAGACCGGCGCGAGCGTCATCGCGGTCGACGACGGCGTCGACACGGGGCCGATCCTCGCGCAGGAGCGCATCCCGGTGCTGCCGGGTGACACGGAGTCGACGCTGCACGACCGCATCAAGCCGGTCGAGCGCCGCCTGCTCATCCAGACCATCCTCGACATCGCCAACGGCACCACCGACCTGAAGGGCACCCCGAGCGCATGAGCGTGCACGCAGCCGACCCCAGCCTCTACCGCGACCGTGACGTGGTCCCGGTCCGCCGTGCACTGATCTCGGTGAGCGACAAGTCCGGCCTGCTCGAGCTCGCCGGCGCCCTGGCCGACTCCGGGGTCGAGATCGTGTCGACCGGCTCCACCGCGCAGACCATCCGTGACGCCGGCTACGCCGTCACCGACGTCGCGAGCGTCACCGGGTTCCCCGAGTCGCTCGACGGCCGGGTGAAGACCCTGCACCCGTCGGTGCACGCCGGCCTGCTCGCCGACCTGCGGCTCGAGTCGCACGAGCAGCAGCTCGCCGACCTCGACATCGCGCCGTTCGAGCTCGTCGTCGTGAACCTCTACCCGTTCGTCGAGACCGTGGCGTCGGGTGCCGACACCGCGACCGTGGTCGAGAACGTCGACATCGGCGGCCCCGCGATGGTCCGCGCCTCGGCGAAGAACCACCCGAACGTGGCGATCGTCGTGTCCCCGGCGTCCTACCCCGAGGTCGTCGAGGCCGTGCGGGCCGGCGGCACGACGCTCGAGCTCCGGAAGCGCCTCGCCGCCCAGGCCTTCGCGCACACCGCCGCCTACGACACCGCGGTGGCGTCCTACTTCGCGAGCGACGTCGTCACCGCCGCTGCGGCCCCGACGACCGCCGGCGACATCCGGACCCCCGGTGCGTTCGACGAGCACCTGGCGGCCGAGGCCGAGCTGTCGGCGACCCTGCGCTACGGCGAGAACGCCCACCAGGCCGCGGCGCTCTACACGACGTCGGACGGCACCGGCATCGCGCAGGCGACGCAGCTGCACGGCAAGGAGATGTCGTACAACAACTACGTCGACGCCGACGCAGCGGTCCGTGCGGCCTTCGACTTCGACGAGCCCGCCGTCGCGATCATCAAGCACGCCAACCCGTGCGGCATCGCGATCGCCCCGGCCGACTCCGCCGACCCGATCGCCTCGGCCCACGCCGCCGCGCACGCCTGCGACCCGCTCTCGGCGTTCGGCGGGGTCATCGCCGCGAACCGCCCGGTCACCGTGGCCATGGCCGAGACCGTGAAGGACATCTTCACCGAGGTCGTCGTCGCCCCCGGGTTCGACCCCGAGGCGCTCGAGATCCTGTCGCGCAAGAAGAACATCCGCCTGCTCACGCTGCCGGCCGACTTCGCGCTCGCCGACCGCGAGGTCAAGCAGATCTCCGGCGGGTTCCTGGTGCAGGACGCCGACCGCTTCACGGGCTTCGACCAGGCCACCTGGACCCTCGTCGCCGGCGAGCCCGCCGACGAGCAGACCCTCGCCGACCTGGCCTTCGCGTGGCGGGCGAGCCGTTCGGTGAAGTCGAACGCCATCCTGCTGGCGAACCAGGGCGCGAGTGTCGGTGTCGGGATGGGCCAGGTCAACCGGGTCGACTCCTGCCACCTCGCGGTGAACCGTGCCGGTGACCGCGCGACCGGCAGTGTCGCGGCGTCGGACGCGTTCTTCCCGTTCGCCGATGGCCTGCAGGTGCTGCTCGACGCCGGTGTCCGCGCGGTGGCGCAGCCCGGTGGCAGCGTCCGCGACGACGAGGTCATCGCCGCGGCGAAGGCCGCCGGCGTCACGATGTACTTCACGAGCGAGCGCCACTTCTTCCACTGATGTGAACAATCGGTGGCGAACCATTGCGCGCCATGAGTCACTGTGAATAGTCTGTAAGGCTCCGCGGCAGGCAGCCGACGATCCCTCGGGACCGGCGGCACCGCGGACACAACGGTGACGAAGACGACGACTGGAGTGACGATGGACAACATGACCGGAACCGTGGCGACGGCCGCCCGTGCAGGTCTCGTGTCCGTCGTGGGGACCACTCCCGCACGGCGATCCCTGATCGCACCGCGGCCCCGCGCCGCGGCCGCCGTCTAGTCGGGCCGTTCCCACGGCCCCGCGGCGCAGCAGCACCGGCGTCCGCGAACCACCCGCCTGAACCCGGGGGACGACTGTCCCTCGGTGCCTCCGGCCCGACCGACGTCATGCGAGTGACGGCGGAGACGCGACCACGCGCCCGGCCGATGATCACCACGCAACGCCACACCGAGCCTCCAGGCCGAAGCCGTGCGACGCGAGCAAGCAAGCAGCAAGCAAGCAAGCAGCAGCGAGCAAGCACCGCGCAGCGCGACCCGGGGACCCGGCAGACGCATGAGGACGCAACGCATGTCCAAGTCGCCCACCACGGCGCGCCCGTCCACCTTCCGCGCGATCGCGCGGATCTACCCCTACGTGAAGCCCTACCAGGGGCGCCTCATCGGCGGCATGGCCGCAGCGATGGGAGCCTCCCTGGTGGCGCTCGCAATCCCCTACGTGCTGCAGTGGCTCGTCGACGGTCCGCTGTCGTCGCGCGACTCGGCGCAGATCTGGCCCGCCGGGCTCGGGGTGCTCGCCCTCGGTGTGCTCGAGGCGTTCTTCATCGCCTCGCGCCGCCGGCTGGTGATGCGCCCCTCGACCCGCATCGAGACCAGCATGCGCAACTCGCTCTACGCGAAGCTGCAGGACCTGCCGGTCGCGTTCCACGACCGCTGGGAGTCCGGGCAGCTGCTGTCCCGTTCCGTGTCGGACCTGTCGCTGATCCGGCGTTGGCTGGCCTTCGGGGTCGTCCTGCTCGTCGTGAACATCGTGACGATCGTCGTCGGCTTCGTCGTGCTGTTCACCTTCGGCTGGATCCTCGGGCTGATCTTCCTGATCGCCTCGATCCCGCTGTGGATCAACGGCCTGCTGTTCGAGCGCCGGTACTCCGCCGTCGCACGCCGCAGCCAGGACCAGGTCGGAGACCTCGCCACGAGCGTCGAGCAGTCGGTGCACGGCATCCGCGTGCTCAAGGCGTTCGGTCGCGGCGGCGCGAAGCTCGAGGAGTTCAGCGAGCAGGCCGAGGCGCTGCGCGGCACCGAGATCAAGAAGGCGAAGGCCATCGCGGGCATCTGGCTCTGGCTGCTGCTCGTGCCGGACGTCGCGTTCGCCCTGTGCCTGCTCGCCGGCATCTGGCTGGCGTCGCAGGGGCAGCTCAGCGTCGGCCAGCTGTTCGCGTTCTTCGCGACGGCGACGGTGCTGCGGTTCCCGATCGAGTCGATCGGCTTCCTGCTCTCGATGACGTTCGACACCCGCACGGCGGTCGACCGCTTCTTCGAGGTCATGGACTCCGAGAACACCATCACGGACCCGGAGCACCCGAAGACGATCGCCCAGCCGCACGGCGCCCTGTCGTTCAACGGCGTGCACTTCCGGTACCAGGACTCCGCACCGCAGTACCCGGACCTGATCAACGGCGTCGAACTGCAGCTGCAGCCGGGCGAGACCATGGCGCTCGTCGGGCTCACCGGCTGCGGCAAGACGACGCTGCTCTCGCTCGTGCCGCGTCTGTACGACGTGACGGGCGGCTCGGTGACGATCGACGGGGTCGACATCCGCGACCTCACCCGCGAGGAACTGCGCCGGCACGTCGGCGTCGCCTTCGAGGACGCCACCCTGTTCTCGTCGACCGTGCGTGAGAACGTGCTCCTCGGGCGACCGGACGTGCAGGGTGCCGAGGCCGAGGCGCTCATGCGCGAGGCGCTCGACATCGCGCAGGCGTCCTTCGTGGACGACCTGCCCGACGGCGTCGACACCCGGGTCGGTGAAGAGGGGCTGTCGCTGTCCGGTGGCCAGCGCCAGCGCCTGGCACTCGCCCGCGCGATCGCCGCCCGGCCGTCGGTGCTCGTGCTCGACGACCCGCTGTCGGCGCTCGACGTCGACACCGAGGCGCGGGTCGAGGCGGGCCTGCGCCGTGTGCTCGCCGACACCACGTCGCTCATCGTGGCGCACCGTCCGTCGACGGTGACGCTGGCCGACCGGGTCGCCCTGATGGAGAACGGCGTCGTCACGGCCGTCGGGACCCACCACGAGCTGATGGCCACCAACGAGCACTACCGCTACGTCATCTCGTCGCTCGACGACGACGACGCGACCGCACGACAGGAGGCGATGGCATGAGCCAGCAGACCGACCAGAACCTGCCGGGAGGCACGGCGTCCGTCCCGCAGGAAGCTCCGGACGAGCAGGCTGCCGCCCCCGTCACCGCCTCGATCACCACCATGGGCGTGCGCGGCGAGGAGCGTGAGGACTTCACGAAGGCCGAGAGCAAGCGCCTGCGGCGCCGGTCCCTCGCCCTGCTCGGGTCCCTCGCCGCACCGCTGAAGCTCCGGCTGGTGCTGCTCGGCATCGTGGTCGTGGTCTCGACCGCCGGCACCGTCGCGGGTCCGGCGCTCATCGCGTGGGGCATCGACAACGCCCTGCCCGCGGTGATGGACCAGAACGACTGGGTGCCGGCGTTCGGCGTCGTCGCGACGTACATCGTCGTGGCCGTCCTCGGTGCGGTGCTGACGGCCTGGTACACGGTGCTCGCGGCACGGATCAGCCAGGCGATCCTGTTCGACCTGCGCAAGCGGGTGTTCCTGCACACGCAGCGGCTCTCGCTCGAGTTCCACGAGACCTACACGTCGGGCCGGATCATCTCGCGCCAGACGAGTGACCTCGACTCGATCCGCGAGCTGCTCGACTCCGGGCTGAACCAGCTGATCCAGGGCGTGCTGTACATGGTGTTCACCGCCGTGGCCCTGGTGCTGCTCGACCCGACGTCCGGGCTCGTGCTCGCGGTGTCGCTCGTGCCGCTCTGGTTCCTGATCCGCTGGTTCCAGACGAACTCGCAGACGCTGTTCCGCGCCACCCGCGTCACCTCGGCGCGCGTGATCGTGCACTTCGTCGAGACGATGACGGGCATCCGAGCGGTGCAGGCGTTCCGCAAGGAGTCCCGCAACCGTGACGAGTACGGCGGCTTCGTCGAGGACTACCGGGTGGCGAACACGAAGGTGTTCAACCTGTTCGGCACGTTCGACCCGGTGCTCGTGCTCATCGGCAACGCGACGCTGGCCGCGGTCGTCATCGTCGGTGGTTTCCGGATCGTCGGCGGGACGCTCGAGGTCGGTGCGCTGCTCGCGGTCGCGCTGTACGCCAAGCGCTTCTTCGACCCGGCGCAGGAACTCGCGATGTTCTACAACGGGTACCAGTCGGCCTCGGCGGCGATGGAGAAGATCTCCGGCGTCCTCGAGGAACGGCCGAGCGTGCCGGACCCCGTGAAACCCACCCGTCTGGCGGACGCCACCGGGAAGATGGACTTCGACGAGGTCGTCTTCGCCTACAACAAGGGCAAGGTCGTGCTGCCGGAGTTCGACCTGCACATCCCGTCGGGGCAGACCATCGCCCTCGTCGGGTCCACCGGTGCCGGCAAGTCGACGCTCGCCAAGCTCATGGCGCGCTTCTACGACCCGACGCAGGGCTCGGTCAAGCTCGACGGTGTGGACCTGCGCGACCTCGACACGAAGGACATGCGCCGCGCGATCGTCATGGTCACGCAAGAGGCGTACCTGTTCTCCGGCACCGTCGCGGACAACATCGCGCTCGGCAAGCCCGGTGCGTCTCGCGAGGAGATCGAGGCGAGCGCCAAGGCCGTCGGCGCGCACGAGTTCATCATGGCGCTGCCCGACGGGTACGACACCGACGTGAACAAGCGCGGTGGCCGTGTCTCGGCGGGCCAGCGGCAGCTGCTCTCGTTCGCGCGGGCGTTCATCGCGGACCCGAAGGTGCTCATCCTCGACGAGGCCACGGCGTCGCTCGACATCCCCTCGGAGCGACTGGTGCAAGAGGGCCTGGAGACCCTGCTCGCCGACCGCACCGCGGTGATCATCGCGCACCGCCTGTCCACCGTCGCGATCGCCCACCGGGTGCTCGTGATGGAACACGGCCGGATCGTCGAGGACGGCACCCCCGCCGACCTCATCGCCGGCACCGGACGGTTCGCCCAGCTGCACGCGGCCTGGCGCGACTCGCTCGTCTAGGCCCCGATCGGGCTGCACCACGTGGTTGGCTTGCTCCATGAGCAACGACAGCGTGGTGCAGCCCGGCGGCGTCGCCCTGCACGACCCCTTCTACGGTGCCCCCTTCACCGAGGCCGTCCGACGGTTCTGGCGGAAGTACACCGTGTTCACCGGACGGGCATCGCGCGCCGAGTTCTGGTGGTGGTGGCTGACGTCGTTCGCGATCGGACTCGTGCTGCAGCTCGTGCCGCAGGTGTTCACGCCGGACTCCCCGGCGCTCGAGAACCCCGTCGGCTCGTACCTGTTCATGCTGTGGGTGCTCGCGACGCTCATCGGGTCGCTCGCGCTCGGCGCCCGACGGCTGCACGACGCGAACCTGTCCGGCTTCTGGCAGTTCCTGCACGTGCTGCCGGGCCTCGGCTCGCTCATCGTGTACGTGCTGTGCCTGCTGCCCGCGAACCCGAAGGGTGCGCGCTTCGACCGCTGAGGCCGACCTGCGTGGCGCGAGGTCAGAACGGGTCGTCCGCGTCCGTGCTGGGTGACCAGCGCGCACGACGCATGTCGAGCCTCCAGGCCGACGTCCCCTGCACGAGCGGCGTCCCCTCGACGCGGTAGTGCTCGAGTGCCCGGGCCTCGTGGTGGAGCGGCGGGTGCCCGCCCGCGCGCACCACGCGCCACCACGGCAGGTCGGCGCCCTCGTGCGCCATCACCTTGCCGACGGCACGCGACGCCCGCGACCCGAGGGCTGCGGCGACGTCGCCGTACGTCATGACGTGACCCGGCGGGATCATCCGCACCACCTCGGCGACGGCGGCGCCGAAGTCGACGGTGGCATCGTCGGACGGCACGGCGTCGGATGCCACGTCGTCGGAGGGCACGGCGTCGGAGAGCGCTAGAGCGTCAGGACCGCGAAGTGGTCGCCGTACTGGGTCTCGCGCACGACCTCGAAGCCCACGGCGCGGAAGAACGCCTCGGGGCTGTCGTCACCGCCCGGCTCGTACACGACCGTCAGCCGCTCGAACCCGCGGCTGCGTGCCTCGTCCGCCAGGCCGTGCACGGCGAAGCGACCGACGCCCCGGCCCTGTGCGCTCGCCGCCACGTTGACGCGCCAGATGCAGCTGCGCAGCTCTTCCTGCGCGTTGTCGGCGTCGAACGAACCGATGATCAGTCCGAGGACCTCGTCGTCGTCGAGGACGACACGGGTCCACGCGGAGCTCGGCTTGACGTCGGACTCGGCGACCCCGTAGGTGGTCGGCTGCACGAACTGTTCCTGGCCCGGCTTGAGCGTCAGGGAGTTGGCCGCGGCAGCGGTCTTCGCGGAGAGTTCTTCCAGGCGCAGGTCGGACATGCGGCCAGGCTAACGGTGCAGACCGTGCGGAAGCCAGAGACGACGGCAGACCGAGACCGCACCGTTGCCGCGGTATGGTCGCGGCATGGCAGAGCATCGACGCGGAGCGAACCTCCCGTCGATCGGCGGGTTCAACCGCACCGTGGTCCTCGACGCCGTCCGCCGCTCACCCGACGGCCTGAGCCGCGTCGAACTCGCAGCCCGCACCGGACTGAGCGCGCAGACCGTGTCGAACGTCACCCGGTTCCTGATCGAGGCCGGCATGATCGTCGAGTCCGGCACCGTCGTGTCCGGTCGCGGCAAGCCCCGCACGATCCTGCGGCTCGAACCGGGCAGCCGGTACGCGGTCGGCGTGCACGTCGACCCGGCCGTCGTCACCTACGTGCTGCTCGACCTCGCCGGCACCGTCGTCGCCGCGTCCACCACCTCGACCCCCACGGCCGACGACCCGTCCGAGGTGGTGCGCACCATCGCCTCGGCCGTCGACGGGCTCGTCGCCGACGCCGGGGTGGCCGTCGACAGCGTGCTCGGAGTCGGGATCGCGAGTCCCGGACCCATCGACGTCGAGGCGGGCATCGTGGTCGACCCGCCGTTCCTGCCCCGGTGGCGGGACGTGCCGCTGCGCGATGCGCTCGCCGAGGCCACCGGGTACCCGGTCCTGCTCGAGAAGGACGTCACGGCTGCCGCGGTCGGCGAGATGTTCCTGGCGGGGGAATCCTCGGCCCGGAACTTCGCGTTCGTGTACTTCGGCACCGGGTTCGGCGTCGGGCTCGTCGTCGACCACGAACCCGTGCGCGGGGTGGGGTCCAACGCGGGCGACGCCGGGCACATCATGGTCGACCAGGGGTCGCTCGCGGGCACCCCGGACGGCTCGGGCACGCGCGGCGAGGTCGGTGCAGCCGTCGCGCCGGACCGGCTGGTGCGGATCGCCCGGTCGCGGGGGCTCGGGTTGTCGGGCGGCGGCGCGGTCGCCGATGCCGATGCAGACGCCGCCGATGTCGACGCTGTGAACGCCGCGTGGGACGAACTCGCCGTGGCGATCGCGGACGGGGACGACACCGCCGTCACGCTCGCGGCCGATGCCGGCACCGTCATGGGCAACGCCGTCGTCCTCATCGTGAACCTGCTCGACATCGACCGCGTGGTGTTCGGCGGCCCGTTCTGGTCGCGCATCGCGAGTGCTGCTCTGCCGGCCGCGCGGACCGCCATCGTCGGGTCGCCGTTGCTCGTGCCGAAGCACGCCGTGCAGGTGGTGGAGAGCGACCGCGGTGCCGACGTCGCCGCCGTGGGTGCCGCCTGCCTGGTGCTCGACGCCGCGCTCTCGCCACGGGCCAGCACCCTGCTAATCCGGCGCTGAGTCCGCACGCCGCGTCGTACCCGCCTCGGCCCGCTACGCTGCCGATCGACGATCCGCCCCGAGGCGGGGAACGGTGGGGGACGCATGACGAACACGACGCAGGCCACGGACGCGGCGAATGCGACCGACGCGATGGACCCGCGGTGGGCCCGGGTGCGCCCGCTCGTCTTCCGGACCATCATCGGCGCGGTCGTCGCCGCGGGACTCATCGGGATCATCGCGGTACTGATCGGCGACTTCGGACGGGTCGCGGTGCAGCTGCTCCTGACCGTCGTGGTGGTGGTCGTCTTCGCGCTGCTGTCCTGGTACGACGCCGACGTCTCGTCCAGGCGGTCGGGGACCTTCGCCTTCGTGAGCATCGTCACGTCGATGTACCTGCTCGTCGCCGGGCTGGTCAAGGTGTGGATCGTGCCGAGCAGCCCGTTGGCCGACGACGACGGGATCTGGCTCGTCCTGGAGCGTTTCTGGCACTGGATGTGGCTCGTCGGCGTGGCCCGGGTGGCACTGCTGCACGTGCACCTGCTGCTCGTCATCCATCGCCGCTACCCGACCCCAGCGCTGCAGGTCGTGGCCAAGGCCACCGTCGGCGTGATCGCCCTGCTCGCACTGCTGCTCTCGATCCCGTTGCTCGCGCCGGACGTCGACTACGCGCGGGGCTACTGGCGGCTCGTCTGGGTGGTGGTGATCCTCGACCTGCTCGGGACCGTCGTGGTGCCGCTCAGCAACGCACTGTTCCGTCCGCGGGCCGCGGTGCCGTCGGCGACGTGGTCGGTGCCCGACCCGCAGCCGGCATGGAGCGCGACGCCGACGCCCGACGCTCCCGTGCCCGCGGCTCCGCTGCTCGCCGCGCCCGTCCCGCCCGCGTCGCCACCGACGCCGACGCCGGCCCCCGACACGGTCGTCGCGTCCGACGGTCGTCGCTACGCGACCCGTCCCGCAGCCTCCCGTGCGCTGGCGTGGCCCCGCTACGTCGACGGCACGCCCCTGCCCGCGCTGCCCGACGGGACGCCGGACTTCTCGGAGGTCACGGAGCGCTGACACGGCCTTCCGCCCACTCCGTGTGCAGGAACGGTCGGGTCAGCAGCGGGGACCCGACCGTTTCTGCACGCCATGGGCGGTGGGGCCGGCCCCAGGGCGGACGGGAGGCACGGTGCGGGGCCGCTCCACGCCTCCCGGCCGACAGCGGGGCGGGGTCAGTGCGCCGAACCGTGCATGGTCTGGGTGTCGTCCTGACCGGGGATGGCGTCCTTCGTGGTCCAGCCGTACCAGCGGCCGTCGATCTCGGTGACCGCGCGACCGTCGCCGCAGGTGACCAGGCCCTTGCTCGGGATCTCCTCGGGCAGGAAGTCGGCGGTCATCGCCGTGCCGCCGTACGACTCATCGAGCGCGGTGCAGTCGTCCACGTCGACGCCGTCCTTCGACGCGAACCCGATGACGTACCCGGGCTGGGAGACGTGGAGGCGGACATCGATGTCCTTCGCGTCCTCCGGCACCCACTTCGGCATGAAGAACGCCAGGTCCTCGGACTCCCCGGAACGTGGGGCGTCGGAGTACGCGTCGAAGTGCTTCTGCGGGGTCTTGTTCGGCACGATGTCCTGGATCGCGCTGCAGCCGGCGGTCAGCAGCAGGGCGGACACCGCGGCGGTGGAGGCGAGGGCGATCCGGAGGGTGCGGCGGGCGGTGGTGGGGCGCGTGTCGGTGCTCATGGATCCAGTCTCGCGACGGTCGCGGCGCTGAAACATCACGTGCGCACCCGGAAGCGGCCGGGGGTTACCCCCACCCGCTTGCTCAGGTCGCTTCGGTAAGCAGGTTCGGTGCACCAGACGCAGCAGCCACCGGTCGGAGTCCCCTGGCACCAGGCGACGTTCCCCGCCTCGTTCTCGCGGTTCTGGCGGGGGTACCTCGTGTTCCGGGGTCGTGCCGCTCGCGCCGAGTTCTGGTGGTGGGCGCTCTGGTGGGCGATCATCTCCGCTGCGATCAACATCGTGTACGGCGTCGGACTCTTCATGACGCCGCCGACCGTGCCGAGCCCGGACGAGACGCGCGTCCTCGACCAGGCGATGCAGTCCTTCAACCCGTTCCCGGTCTGGTGGTTCCTGCTCACGTCGATGCCGGTCTTCGCCAAGGCCGCTTTGGGCGTCTTCGTGGTCGTCGGGCTCGCGGCGCTGCTGCCCTGGATCGCCATCGCGGTGCGGCGGCTCCACGACACGAACCGATCCGGTTGGTGGGTCCTGCTGTACCTCGTGCCCGCCGGCAACATCGCGCTCGCCGTGTTCCTCGCGCTGCCCTCGGAGCCACCCGCGGCACCGCAGCAGTCCGGGCCACCCGTGGGCGATCGGCCCGCGCACCCGGTCGTGACGCCGCAGTAGCGTCGGGGCATGCAGCAGGAGATCCTCCGGTACACCGCGTTCGCCGCCGAGCCGGGCGGTGGCAACCCAGCCGGGCTCGTGCTCGACGCGGCCGGACTGACCGACGACCAGATGCTCGCGATCGCCCGGCAGGTCGGGTACCCCGAGACCGCCTTCGTCGTCGGTGCGACGGTGACCGGGCCACGCGTCCGCTACTTCTCGCCGAGCGCCGAGGTCCCGTTCTGCGGGCACGCCACCGTTGCACTGGCCGTCGCGCTGGCGGAACGCGAGGGGCCGGGCGGCCGGGTGTTCACGACCCTGGCCGGCGAGGTCGCCCTCGATGCGACCGTCGGTTCGGACGGCGCGGTGCAGGTCGCGATGACCAGTGTCGAGCCGGCGACGCGGGACATCGAGCCGGCCCTGCTGGCTCGACTGTTCGACATGCTCGGACTCGAGGCCGCGGACATCGCTGCGGGGTTCCCGGTGCTGGAGTCCTTCGCCGGAAACTGGAACCCGGTCCTCGTGCTGCACGACCGCGAGCTGTTCCACCAGTTCCGGTTCGCGCCGGGGCCCCTCGCCGAGCTCAAGCGCGAGGCCGGCTGGGCGGGGACCGTCACGGTGCTGTACCGCACCGGCGACCGGGAGTACGAGGCGCGCAACCTGTTCCCCGCCGGGCGCATCACCGAGGACCCGGCGACGGGATCGGCCGCGGCGTCGACCGGGGCGTACCTGCGGCAGATCGGTGCAGCGCAGCCGGGCGACCGCGTCACGATCCGGCAGGGGCGGCACGTCGGGCGTCCGAGTCTGCTGCTCGTGGACGTGCCCGAGGCCGGCGGGATCACGGTGACGGGGAGCGCGACCCCGATCTCCTGACAGACGTTCCTTCCCAGAACGCACGCGATGGGAAGCGGAATCGGGCGTACCTGGTCGAAACTTCCGACCCGGTACGCCCGATTCGACCCGGTACGCCCGATTCCGCCCGGCACGCCCGATTCCGCCCCAGAAACTCCTTGACACGGTTAAGTCAATACGGTGGACTAATACTGCGCGCGGGCGATGGTGCCCGCGGACATCACCCGTGCAAAGGAGCACCGATGAAACGCACCCGCATCATCGCCGGACTCGCAGCTGTGGCCGTGGCCGCAGTCGGTCTGGCTGGCTGCTCGAGCTCGGGGTCCGCCTCGAGCGACACGATCAAGATCGCGTACCAGAAGTTCGGCGCCTTCCAGCAGCTCGACGCCCAGATGAAGGTCGTCAAGAAGCAGTACGAGAAGGACAACCCCGGCAAGAAGGTCACCCTCGTGCCCATCCAGGCGCAGGGCAACGACTACTACACGAAGCTCGCGCTCATGAACAAGGCGCCGGCCACCGCCCCGGACGTCATGTACGAGGACACGTTCCTCGTCAAGGCCGATGCCGAGGCGGGCTACCTGCTGCCACTCGACGAGTACACGGACAAGTGGGACGAGTGGGACCAGTTCTTCGACAACGCCAAGCAGGCCGGGCAGGGTGACGACGGCAAGATCTACGGCGTCCCGATGGGCACCGACACCCGAGCCCTCTGGTACAACAAGGACATCTTCGAGAAGGCCGGGCTCGAGGTCCCGTGGAAGCCGAAGACCTGGGACGACGTGCTCGCAGCGGCGAAGACCATCAAGGACAAGCAGCCCGACGTCATCCCGTTCAACATCTACTCGGGCAAGGCGCAGGGCGAGGCCTCGACCATGCAGGGCTTCGAGATGCTCCTGTACGGCGCCGACGGCTCCGGCAACACCCTGTACAAGGACAAGAAGTGGGTCACCGGCTCGAAGCAGTTCGAGGACTCGCTCAAGTTCGTGAAGGACGTCTACCAGGGCGGCCTCGGCCCGACACCGCAGCAGGCGCTCGACACGAACGTCGGCACGACCATCGCCCAGACGTGGTTGCCGAAGGGCAAGCTCGCGATCGACCTGGACGGTTCGTGGCAGTCCGGCACGTGGCTGAAGTCCGGCACCGCGCCGTGGCCCGAGTGGAACGACGTGATGGGCCAGGCACCCATGCCGACCCAGAACGGGCAGGCTCCCGGCTACAACTCGATGTCCGGCGGCTGGACCCTGGCGGTCGGCGCGAAGTCGAAGAACCCGCAGGCGGCGTTCGACTTCATCACGAGCTTCCTCGACAAGGACGGTTCGCTGAAGTACGACACCGAGAACAGTCAGATCGCCGTCCGCAAGGACGTCGCGGACGACCCGGCCTACACGGCGGCGAACCCGACGTTCAAGTTCTTCTCGGGGTTGGTGGAGAACACCAACTTCCGCCCGGCGACGAGTGACTACTCGCAGGTGTCCAATGCGATCCAGGTCGCGATGGAAGCGGTCATGACCGGTCAGCAGTCGCCGAAGGACGCGGCTGCCGCCTACGACAAGGCCGTCACGCAGGTGGTCGGCAAGGAGAACACCGTCTCCGCTGGTTGACGGACGTCACCCATTGACGGCCTGGAGGCGCGGGGCGGTCCCGCACCGCGCCTCCCGTCCGCCCTTCCCCACCTTCGGAACCCCTCCGCACCCGGAAGGCACCCATCGTGTCCAGCACCCCCCTCGCGCCGACGCTGTCGGCGCCCGGTGCGCCGAAGCGCACCGATCCACCCGTGCCGCGGAAGCGGCGACCACTGCGGAACGTCGGACGAGCGGTTCCGCTCATCCCCGCCCTGGTCCTCCTCGTCATCTTCCTGCTCGGCCCCGTCATCTCGTCGTTCTACGGGTCGTTCACCAACTCCGCACTGACCGGCGCCAGCGCGGCCGACCAGCAGTTCGTCGGGTTCCAGAACTACGTCGAGCTGTTCCAGGACCCGGACTTCCCGAAGTCCGTCATCCTGACCGTCGTCTTCCTGCTGGCCTCGGCCGTGGTGGGACAGAACGTGCTCGGCCTCGGGTTGGCCCTGCTGATGCGCTCGGCCAACAAGGCCGTCCGGGCGATCGTCGGCACCTTCGTGGTCGCCGCGTGGGTCCTGCCGGAGATCGTGGCGTCCTTCGCGGCGTACGCGTTCTTCAACGACGAGGGGACGCTCAACACGTTCCTGGCGTCGATCGGGGTCACCGGCGCGAACTGGCTCTACACGTACCCGATGCTCGCCGTGATCCTGGCGAACATCTGGCGTGGCACCGCGTTCTCGATGCTCGTCTACTCGGCCGCCGTGCAGGAGGTCCCGGAGGAGATCACCGAGTCCGCCGAGGTCGACGGAGCCACCGGCTGGCAGCGGCTCGTCTACATCACGCTCCCGGTGATCCGTCGGAGCATCTCGACGAACCTCATGCTCACGACGCTGCAGACCCTGTCGGTCTTCACGCTGATCTTCGTGATGACCGGCGGCGGTCCGGGCACGAACTCGTCGACCCTGCCGATCCTGGCGTACCAGGAGGCGTTCAAGTTCTCGCAGCTCGGCTTCGGGACCGCGATCGCGACCATCCTGCTCGTGGTGGGGGCGGTCTTCTCGATCATCTACATCCGGGCACTCAAGCCGGAGGTGGACTGATGGCCATGACAGCCCCGTCCCTCGACCAGACCACGACCCGCTCGGTGACCGCACCGGGGTCGATGCACATGACGTCGCCGCGCGGCCGCACGATGCGGTGGGTGTCGAACACCGTGCTGCTCGTCATCGCGGTGTGCTTCGCGGTGCCGCTGCTCTGGCTCGTGCTCGCCTCGTTCGACACCCAGGCGTCGCTGTCGGTGAAGCTGCCCTCGCAGTTCACCCTCGACAACTTCGCGAAGGTGCTCACCCCCGAGCTGTCGTTCATCCCGCTCGCGAACAGCCTGCTGCTCTCCGGCGGCACCGCGGTCGTCACCGTGGTGTTCGCGCTGCTCGCCGCGTACCCGCTGTCCCGGTACAAGATGCGCGTCAACAAGCCGTTCCTGTACAGCATCCTGTTCGGCACCGGTCTGCCGATCACCGCGATGATGGTGCCCGTCTACGCGCTGTTCGTGTCGCTCAACCTGATCGACAACGTGTGGGGCTGCATCTTCTTCCTCGCCGCCACGTCGCTGCCGATGGCGATCTGGATGGCGAAGAACTTCATGGACTCGGTGCCGATCTCGCTGGAAGAAGCGGCGTGGACCGACGGCGCCTCGATGCTCACCACCCTGACCCGCATCGTGATCCCGCTCATGCGTCCGGGCATCGCGGTCGTCTTCATCTTCGTGTTCATCCAGGCGTGGGGGAACTTCTTCGTCCCCTTCGTGCTGCTGCTCTCGCCCGAGAAGGTGCCCGCCGCGGTGAGCATCTTCAACTTCTTCGGGCAGAACGGGGCGGTGGCGTACGGCCAGCTCGCCGCGTTCTCGATCGTCTACTCCGTGCCCGTCATCGCCCTCTACGTGATCGTGTCCCGAGGCCTCGGCGGCGGCAACGCCCTCGCCGGCGGCATCAAGGGCTGACGCCGGCCCCCACCCCCGCAAGACACCGGTGTCCGCACGTCGAACACCCGCGAACCGCGGTCCGATCCGCGAACACCGGTGTCCCGCGAACCAGAAAGGAAGCACATGCACCAGGACGAACCGCTCGTCGAGGCCCGGATCGCCCGCCTCGTGCGCGACCGTGTCGACCCCGCCGTCCTCCGTCGCTCGGCGCCGGTGACGATCGAGGCGTGGGAGGTGCCGGGTGAACCGGTGCCGTTCGACGCCGCCGTGGGCGAGACGTACACACCGTTTGCGGTGGGGTCGCACTGGGGCGGACGCCCGTGGGGCACGACGTGGTTCCGGGTGACCGGTAGTGTACCGGCGGACTTCGGCACCGCGCCGGGGACCACCGCCGAGCTCCTCGTCGACCTGGGGTTCACCAAGCGGCAGCCCGGGTTCCAGGCCGAGGGACTCGCGTTCCGCGCCGACGGCTCCACGATCAAGGCGATCGAGCCGCGGAACGACACCGTGCCGCTCGAGGTCGGCCCGGGGGAGTCCTTCGAACTCTGGATCGAGGCGGGGGCGAACCCGGACATCGGCGGCGACTCGTTCCAGGGTGCGACCCCGCTCGGCTCGCGCTCCACCGCCGGCGACGACCCGATCTACCGTCTGAAGGCCCTCGAGGTCGTCGAGCGCGACGACACCGTGTGGGAACTGCAGCAGGACCTCTGGGTGCTGCGCGGGCTGATGGCGGAGCTCCCCACCGACGGCACCCGCGGCGCCGACATCCTGCGGGCACTCGAACGCGCCGCCGACGCGCTGGACCCGGACGACGTCGCCGGCACCGCCGCGGACGCCCGTCAGGTCCTGGCACCGGTGCTCGCCGTCCCCGCCAGCCCCGCCGCCCACCGCGCGATCGCCGTCGGGCACGCCCACATCGACTCCGCCTGGCTGTGGCCCGTGCGCGAGACGAAGCGCAAGTGCGCGCGGACGTTCTCGAACGTGCTCGACCTGATGGACCGCGACCCCGACTTCACCTTCGCCTGCTCGTCCGCGCAGCAGTACGCCTGGATCCGCGACGAGTACCCCTCCATCTGGACCCGCATCAAGCAGCGGGTCGCCGAGGGCCGGTGGATCCCGGTCGGCGGCATGTGGGTCGAGTCGGACACCAACCTGCCCGGCGGTGAGGCCCTGGCCCGCCAGTTCGTCGCCGGCAAGCGCTTCTTCCTGGAGGAGTTCGGCATCGACACCCCGGAGGCCTGGCTCCCCGACTCGTTCGGCTACTCGGGCGCCCTGCCGCAGATCGTCCGCGCCGCAGGGTCGAAGTGGTTCGTCACCCAGAAGCCGTCGTGGAACGAGACGAACGTCATCCCGCACACCTCGTTCCACTGGGAGGGCATCGACGGCTCGCGCGTCCTGACGCACCTGCCCCCGGCCGACACCTACAACTCCGACGTCTCGCCCGCCGACCTGCGCCGCGGTGAACGGAACAACAAGGAACGCGGCACCGCGAACACCTCGATGCTCCTGTACGGCTTCGGGGACGGCGGCGGCGGTCCCACCCGCGAGATGGTCGGCGCCGCACACCGGCAGCACGACCTCGACGGGTCGCCACACGTCACGCTCGGCACGCCGGCGCAGGTGTTCGAGCAGCTCGAGGCCGAGCTGCCGACGCCGGGGGTCTGGTCGGGGGAGATGTACCTCGAGTTCCACCGCGGCACCTACACGTCGCAGATCCGCACGAAGCAGGGCAACCGCCGCTCCGAGCACCTGCTGCGCGAAGCCGAGCTCTGGGCAGCGACGGCGGCGGTCCGGCTCGGCAGCGAGTACCCGTACGCGGAACTCGAGGACGCCTGGCACACCGTCCTGCTGCAGCAGTTCCACGACATCCTGCCCGGGTCCTCGATCGCGTGGGTGTACGAGAACGCCGAGGAGCAGTACGCCCGGGTCGCCGAGGTGCTCGAGGGGCTGATCGGCAGCGCGACGACGGCGCTCGCCGGCAGCGCGACGACGGCGCGCGCCGGCACCGACGACGCCGCGTCGGTCGTTCGCTTCAACGCCTCGCCGGTCGCGGCCGGGGACGTGACCGCCCTGGGAGGTTCGGTCGTCCACGCGCCGCGCCCCGTGCCTCCCGTCCGGAGCGGCGACCGCTTCGTCTTCGACACCGGCGTGGTCACCGCGACCATCGACGCTGCCGGCCACGTCGTCTCGTTCGTCGACCACGCCACCGGACGCGACGCGATCGCGCCCGGCGCTGCGGCCGCGGAGTACACGGTGTTCCGCGACACCCCGAACCAGTGGGAGGCGTGGGACATCGACCGCGCGTACCAGCGCAACGGCACGGTGCTGTCGGCCTCGTCCGTCTCGGTCGACGGCTCGTCGCTCGTGGTGGAACGGTCCTTCGGATCGTCGACGCTCACCACGCGCTACTCCGCCGTGCAGGGCGAACCGGAGCTGACCGTCGAGACCGAGGTCGACTGGCACGAGCACCAGAAGCTGCTGAAACTCGCGTTCCCGATCGACGTGCTCGCGTCGTCGGCCTCGAGCGAGATCCAGTTCGGGCACATCGACCGGCCGACGCACCAGAACACCTCGTGGGACCACGCCCGGTTCGAGACCTCGGCACACCGCTGGGTGCACGTCGCGGAGCCCGGGTTCGGCGTCGCGGTGGCGAACGACTCGACCTACGGCCACGACATCACGCGCGAGACCCGGCCGGACGGCGGGATCACCACGCTCGTGCGGGAGTCGCTGCTGCGCGGGCCGACGTTCCCGGACCCGAACGCCGACCAGGGGCACCACGTGTTCCGGACGGTGCTGCGGATCGGGGACTCGGTGCTCGACGCCGCCGACTCCGGGTACCGGCTGAACCTGCCGGTGCGGAGCGTCCCCGGGTCGGCCGAGGTCGCGCCCATCGTCACGGTGTCGTCGCCGCAGGTGTTCGTCGAGGCCGTCAAGCTCGCCGAGGACCGCTCCGGGGACGTCGTCGTGCGACTGTACGAGGGGCTCGGGGGCCGGGCGACGGACGTCGGGGTCTCCTTCGGGTTCGACGTCGAGTCGGTGTCGCAGGTCGACCTGCTCGAGCGCCCGCTGGAGCGCTCGTGGTCGGCCGGGGAGCCGGTCGTGCTGACCCTGCGTCCGTTCGAGATCGTGACGCTGCGCGTGCGTCGGGCCTGAGGCAGCGGGCCCGGCGTTCGGTCGGGGAGAGACCGCGGCGCCGGACGGGACACGGGTGCGTTCCGTCCGGCGCCGTGTTGCGTGCGGGCTGTCTCTTATACACATCT